>JBBILK010000192.1:5061-6037 GCA_037444965.1 Actinomycetota bacterium
CTCGCCGAACGAGTCGCCGGGCCCGAGCGTCGACTTCTGCTCGCCGCCGACGGTGACGTGGGCCGAGCCCTCGACGATCACGAAGAAGCCGACGCCCGGCTGCCCCTCCTCAGTGATCACGCCCCCCTCCTGGAAGCGGCGCTCACGGAACGACTTCGCCAGCCGCTCGAGGTCGCGCCGCTCGAGGCCGGAGAAGAGCGGAACGCGGGCGAGGATGTCGACCGTCTCGGCCATCCGGGAGATCATAGAGAGGGCAGCCGGGAAGCACAATGGCCGCCTCCGACCGGGTGGCGTCCGCGCCGAAGCGGCCTGCTACACTGCCCCGGCGCGGCGGCGTAGCTCAGTTGGTTAGAGCAGCGGAATCATAATCCGCGTGTCGGAGGTTCGAGTCCTCCCGCCGCTACTGCAGCTACCGTCAACGAGGAAGAACAGCATTGGCCAAGACCGGAGTGAGAGTTGCGATCACGCTCGCGTGCACCGAGTGCAAGCGCCGCAACTACCAGAGCATGAAGTCGAAGCGGAATACGCCCGACCGGGTCGAGTTCTCGAAGTACTGCCGTTGGTGCGGTCGTCATACGCTGCACCGGGAGACCCGCTAGGCAGCGCCGGGGTGCGCTAGGGATGGCTCGCTCGAGGACGAGGCGCAGCAAGGACTACCAGGCGCCCGCGGCAGCGTCCGCGGCCGGGCGGGCGCGCACCCGACGGCAGCAGGTTCGCCCCGCCGGTGAGCCGAAGACGCAGACCGGCCAGAAGCGCGAGCGCCCGGGAGGGGCGCGCACGTTCGTCCACGAGTCCGTCGCCGAGCTGCGCAAGGTCGACTGGCCGAACCAGCGTCAGCTTCTCTCGGCGACCGTGGCGGTGATCATCGCGGTGGCGGTCGTCGGCGCCTTCCTCTACGTCGCCGACCAGGCGTTCTCGAACTTCGTCGAGGACGTCCTTCTGAACCTCTGAGCGAGCAGGTACGCGCGCAATGTTC
>JBBILK010000193.1:0-1036 GCA_037444965.1 Actinomycetota bacterium
GATATCGGTGAGCGCGGCGGCTGCGGCCGGGGTGTTGGCCGAGGCAACCGCCAGGGTCGCGCGGCCGGGATGCGCGGCCTGCGCGTGGAGGACGAGGCCGCAGACCCAGGCCAGCCGGCCCTCCTTCGGCCACATGTAGCGGATCTCGACGTCCTTCATCTTCTCGTGGTTCTTGATGTTCCAGTAGCCGTCCGGCCACGTGTAGGTGGCCCAGAGGTTGCCGTTGACGAAATCGTTGACCGTGTCCGACTGCGAGCTCCAGAAGGTGCGGATCTGCGGCTTCGCCTTGATCATCGTCTCCTTCGCGGCCTGGATCTGCTCGGTCGTCAGCTTGTTCGGGTTGATCGGCTCGCCCGCGTTGATCAGGGCGCCGATCTTGATGATCGCGACGTCGTCCGAGAAGATGCCGATCTTCTGCTCGTACTCCGGGTTGAGGAGGATGCTCCAGGACTCCTCCTCCTCGCTGATCTGGATCTTGTCGGCCCGGTAGGTGAGCGTCGAGAAGCCGATGTCGTACGGCACGTGGTAGACGAGCCCCGTCTCCGGATCGACGCCGCCGGCACGGATCGCCTCGGGGATCCCCTCGTAGTCCGGGAGCAGCGAGGTGTCGAAGGGCTGGATCAGGCCCGCCGCGTTGAAGTCGGGCCAGTAGGCGATGCAGGGGTGGATGAGCTCGGGGCTGTACCCGGAAGCGACCTTCGCGAGCGCCTGCTGGTCGTTCTCGAGGAAGGTGAACTTGAGGGGGCTCCGCTGACCGTAGGGGCCCTCGTCGTACGCCTTCCAGATGAACGCGCCCGTGTCCTCGGCGTTGTCGTAGCCGACCCACTCGAAGACCTCGATCGGGCCGTCCGGCTCGGACTCGGGGTCGAAGCTCGGGCCGGCCGGGGCGGGAGGAGCCTCGGTCTCGGGCGGGGCCGTCGTCTCGGCCGGCGGCGGCGCCTCCGTGGTGGCTGCGGGCTCCGCCGGCTCGGCCGGCTCCGCCGGTGGCGCGGCCTCCTCGCCTCCTCCGCAGGCCGCGAACAGCGCCCCCAGGCTC
>JBBILK010000193.1:1077-5993 GCA_037444965.1 Actinomycetota bacterium
TGAGCTTGCTCGACTCCATCGAATCCTCCTTCTCCGTCCCGGCGGCTACGACGCCGCCTCGGCCTCCCGGTCCTCGATCTGCGCGTCGATGCCCTCGTCGAGGGCTCGCTCCGTTGCCTCGTCGGCCGCGCCGATCACGAAGCTCGCCTCGGCTGCCCAGTGCAGCTCGACCCTGTCGCCGACCGCGATCGGCCGCGCGCGGCTGCGGAGCTCGTCGTTGAGGCGATGCACCGTCAGCTGCTCGCCGCTCGCGAGCTCGACGATGTACGCGGTCATCGAGCCGACGTAGACGACGTCCCTGACCGTCGCCGAGACCCTCGACGACGGCTCTCCGACCTCCTCGAACTTGATCTTCTCCGGCCGCACGGTCACGAGCAGCTGCTCCGACGCGTCGTTCGCCGGGGCGGGGGCGATGACCCGCTGGCCCTCGCCGAGCTCCATCACGACGACGCCGTTCTCGCGCCGGTCGGGCCGCAGGTGGATGACGTTCGAGACGCCGATGAAGCCGGCGACGAACGGCGTTGCGGGCCGCTCGTACAGCTCTCTCGGTGCGGCCACCTGCTCGACGACACCCCGGTCCATGACGGCGATCCGGTCGGACATCGTCAGCGCCTCCTCCTGGTCGTGCGTGACGTAGACGAAGGTCGTCTGCGTCTGCTCCTGGAGGTGCTTCAGCTCGAGCGCGAGCTCCTTGCGGAGCTACAGGTCGAGGGCGCCGAGCGGCTCGTCGAGGAGCAGCGCTGCAGGGCGGTTGACGAGCGCGCGCGCGAGCGCGACCCGCTGCTGCTGGCCGCCCGAGAGCTGTCCCGGCTTGCGCTTCTCCATTCCTTCGAGCTGGACGGTGCGCACCGCCTCCGCGACGCGCTCCTCGAGCTCGCTGCGGCCGACCTTCTTGATCCTGAGGCCGAACGCGACGTTCTCCCACACGCTCATGTGCGGGAAGAGCGCGTAGGCCTGGAAGACCATGTTCACGTTGCGCTTCGCCGGCGGGACGTAGGTGACGTCGCGGCCCTCGAGCAGAACCCGGCCCTGCGACGGGGCCTCGAAGCCGGCGATCATCCGCAGCGTCGTCGTCTTCCCGCACCCGCTCGGCCCGAGCATCGTGAAGAACTCGCCCTTGCCGATCGTGAGGTCGACGTTGTCGACCGCTGTGAAGTCCCCGAAGAGCTTCGTCACGCCCTCGAGGACGATGTGGCCGTCAGCTGCCCCGTTTGCCATAGCTTCGTATTGGTTTGACGACGATAGGGGCGTATTGTTGGCGAATCGCCAGGCGAATGCAAGCAGTCACGTGAACGTTGCAGGCCGAGGTTTTCGGTGAGCCCTCGCCCCACCCTGGCGGCCGAGCGCCGCCCGCAGATTCTCGCTGCGACTGTCAAGGTGATCGCCGAGCGGGGTCTCGACGGGACGCGCCTCTCCGACGTCGCCGCCGAGGCCGGCGTCTCGGTGGGGGCGATCCAGCACTACTTCGGAACGCGAGAGCGGCTGCTCATGCAGGCGTTCGCGTACGAGACCGGGCAGGCGGTCGAGCGCTGGCTCGCGGCCGGAGACGGCGACGCCGACGGCTGGGCACAGCTCCTCGCCCTCGTCGACGCGGTTCTCGACCGGAGGACGTTCCGGGAGCGCTGGAGCCGCTGGCTCGAGTTCTGGGCTGCGGGAGCGCGCGACCCCGCGCTCCGGGCGGAGCTGAGCGAGATGTACGAGCACTGGCGCGGGCCCTTCCGGCGAGCGATCCGGTCGGGCCTCGAGTCGGGTGTCTTCTCGCTTCGCGAGCCGATCGACGACGTGGTCGACCGCACCGTCGCCGTCTTCGACGGCTTCGTGCTGCAGGTGCTCCTCGACGCGCCGGGCATGAGCCTGGAGCGGATGCGCGACCTCCTCGTCCGGGGGCTCGCGCACGACC
This sequence comes from Actinomycetota bacterium, assembly GCA_037444965.1. Classification (GTDB taxonomy): domain Bacteria; phylum Actinomycetota; class Thermoleophilia; order Gaiellales; family Gaiellaceae; genus JBBILK01. The sequence continues at coordinate 2,978 of JBBILK010000193.1, forward strand.
TCGGTCTCTCGCATCAGCCTGCCGCGGGCCGCGGGGCCGGTCAGAGGCGCCAGCAGCGTCCGAGCGCCGCCCGGGCCGCCTCGATTCCCTCGCGACCGCGCAGCGGGTCGTCCGGAACGTAGGCCAGCGGATCGGCGAGCAGCGGCTCCTCGACGGCGAGGAACCCCTCGAGCGTCGCGTGCAGGCAGTAGCCGGCGTACGTGCGCGCGTAGCCCCCCTCCTGGACGAGCACGATCCGGCCGTCGCAGAGCCGCGCCGCCGTCTCCGCGAGCGCTCTCCCGAGGTGACGGAAGCCGGCCATGGTCACGTTCTGCCGGCCGTTCGGGTCGAACCCGCTCGCGTCCTGTCCCGAGGCGCAGACGAGGAGCTCCGGCCGGAACTGCTCGAGGATCGGCAGGACGACCGCGGCGAGCGCGGCGGCGTAGGTCGCGTCGCCCGCCCCCAGGCCGAGCGCGAGGTTGACGTTGAAGCCCTCGCCTTCGGCGGTCCCGGTCTCGTCGGCGAAGCCGGTCTGAGGATGGGAGGGTCCCCAGGAGCCGTGAGCCATGTGGAGGGAGACCGTGAGGACGTCGGCGCGGTCGTAGAAGCACTCCTGCGTCCCGTTGCCGTGGTGGACGTCCCAGTCGACGATCGCGATCCGCTCCAGCCCGCGGGCGCGCGCCCGCTCGGCGACGAGCGCCGCGTGCGAGAAGAAGCAGTAGCCGTCGGCCTGCGCGGGCTGAGCGTGGTGGCCCGGCGGGCGGACGAGCGCGTACGCGATGCGGGCGCTGCCGTCGAGGACGGCGTCCGCGGCCTCGAGGCAGGTGCCGGCCGCGACGAGCAGCGGCTCCCAGGAGCCGGGGCCGAGGACGGTCGTGCCCGTGAGCCGTCCGCCGCCCGCTTCGCACGCGCTTCGGATCGACTCGACGTAGGCGGGATCGTGAACGGACGCGAGCTCGTCGACGGTCGCGGGCCGCCCGGCGTGCCAGCGAAGCCGTGCGGCGATCGGGCCCCGCTCGAGCACCGCTTTCATGTTGCGCACGCGCTCGGCGTTCTCGGGATGGACCTCCTGAACGTCGAGCAGCGGCGACGGGGACGCCTCGAAGAGCCCGGCGCCCGTGTCGTGCGCGAGGACGCGCTCGTCCCAGAAGACGTCGATCATCGGGCACAATCATGCGCTATCGAGGTCGAGAAAGGGGGAGCAGCGGTGAGCGAGGCGAGCGTGGTCGAACGGACGCTGGGCACACGGATCGAGCAGGGCGGCACGCCGGTGCTTAAGCGGTGGGGCATCAACTCGGAGTACGGCGTCCTCCGCGACGTGCTGCTCGGCTCGGCGGAGTGCTTCCGCTGGCTCGGCGAGGAGAACGCGCAGTACTCGGCCCTCGTGCGCGAGTCGCTGCGCAAGGGTCGCCGGTTCGACCGCGAGCTCGCGCTGCGCCAGTACGCCGAGATGGTCGACGCGTACCGCGATGCGGGCGTCGCAGTCCACTTCCTCGAGGCCCGCGACGAGCTCGCCTACGGCGTCTACGCGCGGGACTCGAGCTTCATGACGCCCTTCGGCGCAGTCATCTGCCAGCTTGCGAACCCGCGGCGTCGCGGCGAGTACGCAACCACCCTGCGCTTCTACCTCGAGCACGAGATCCCCGTCTACGACCTCGTCAGCGCCGGCAACTTCGAGGGCGGCGACTTCAACCTGATCGAGCCGGGTTGCGTCCTCGTCGGCTACACGGGCGGCCGCGGCGAGGAGGTGGCCGCGAAGCAGGTCGGCGGCTGGATGGAGCGGGAGGGGATCGAGGTCAAGTACGCGCCGATCGACGAGTTCTACGTCCACATCGACCTGATGGTCTGCATGCTCGCCGAGAAGCTCGCGGCCGTGTGCCTCGACACGACCGAGCCCGACGTCGTCGAGTGGCTGAAGGCGAAGAAGATCGAGCTCGTGCCGGTCAGCTTCCGCGACACGATGGGGCTCGGCTGCAACGTGGTCGCGCTCGGCAACGATCGCGTGCTCTCCGTCGCGCAGTCAGCCGACCTCAACGCGAAGCTCCGGGCGCTCGGCTTCACGGTCTACGACCCCGACATGAGCCAGTTCCTCTGGGCGGGCGGCGGCGTGCACTGCATGTGCCAGCCTCTACGGCGCGATCCGGTGTAGCCGGATCGCGCCGTAGAGGCTAACGAAACCGGTGCCTGGCACCGGCGCCAGGCACCCTAACAACGACCGACTCAGATCTTCGCCGCGCGCGGCCCGGTCAAGTTGCGGCCACGGTCAGCGTCCGCGGCACCTTGGACAGGATCTCGATCCCCTGCTCGGTCATGAGCAGGGTCTCCATGTAGCTCGCGGTGATGCCCTCGTCGCGGTCGAACAGGATGTTCTCGTAGTTCGTGACGTAGCCCGGCTCCCACGTGAACTGCTCGTAGGCGTCGTTCGAGAGGTAGGTGTGCCCGACCCAGTCGGGGGGGAGGGCGACCCCGAGCGCGTAGCCGCCGACCCACCACACCTGCTCGCGCGGGAAGCGGGAGAAGACGTACTCCTCGGCGACCCGCTGGGCGACGTCGAGGGGATCTCCCGGTTTGACCGCCTTCTGCACCTCGACGACGCTCTGCGCCGTGACGTCGAGGATCGCCCGCGCCTTCGGGTGATCCCGCCCGATCGAGACGGTGCGGCAGAGGTCGACGTGATAGCGGTTGAAGACGCCGCAGGCATCGACGTACATCACGTCGCCGAGCTCCACGGGCCGGCGCGTCGGCGCGCCGTGGGTCTTGCACCAGACGAGCGGGCCCGCCGAGATCATCGTCCGGATCGCAGGCTCTTCGCCGCCGCGGGCGGCCATCAGCGAGCCGAGCCGCGCGGCGAGCTCGAGCTCCGTCGTGCCGGGCCTGATCTCGCCGACGAGCTCGGTGAACGCGCCGTCGACGATCTCGGCCGCCCGTCGTACGCACGCGATCTCCGCGGGTGACTTCACGAGCCGGACGCGGTCGACGATCCAGTCCCCGGTGACGACCTCGGCTCCCTTCTCGCGGAGCGCCTCGGCGACGCGGC
>JBBILK010000194.1:0-5971 GCA_037444965.1 Actinomycetota bacterium
TCGCCGCGCTCATCCTCTGTCCGCTGTTCGTGGCGGCGGTCGCGGTTCTCGTCGTCTTCTTCCTGCTCCCGATCTACTTCATCGTCCGCTACAGCATCGGCGTCGACCGGTTCGCGCTCACGGATGCGGCGGCGGAGCTGACGGGAGAGCTCTCCGGGTTCTCGACGAAGCTCTGGTCGGACTTCCTCGGCGAAGGCGCAGAGCTCGCGCTCTTCGGCAAGAGCTCCGTCGCGGTGCACGTGCCGACGGTCGTCGTCGGGGTCGTCTTCGTGCTGCTCGTCCTCGGCGCCGTGTTCGGGAAACGGATCTCGGCGCGCTACGGCGGCTGGATCGTCGGAACGTCGTTCTTCCTCTTGCTGGCGCCGTTCATGACGATCCCCGCGGGCAACAACCTGCTGCGACTCCTCGAGCTCGAGTCCGGAGGCGACTTCCTGCGCCTCTTCTTCCGCTCGGTGACGATGGCGACGACCTCGTCCGTCTGGGCGGTCGCGATGGCGTTCCCGATCGCGTACTTCCTCGCGTTCGGGATCAAGAAGTCGAAGTACACCTGGCTGCTCGTCGTGATCGCGCCGTTCCTCACGAGCTACCTCCTGCGCGTCTTCGCGTGGAAAGTGATCCTCGGCGACCAGGGGCTGATCAACAGCGCCCTGTTCGAGCTCGGGCTCCGCGACCCCGACCACCCGCTCTCGTTCCTGATCTACAGCCAGTTCACCGTCATCCTCGTGCTGCTCTACGCCTGGGTGCCCTTCCTCATCCTCCCCATCTTCATCGCGCTCGAGAACATCGACCGGCGCCTGCTCGAGGCGGGGACCGACCTCGGGGCGAGCCGCCTGCAGACGTTTCGCAAGGTGACGCTCCCGATCGCCGCCCCCGGCGTCGTCGCGGCCTTTCTCTTCGTCTTCATCCCCTCGATGGGCGAGTACATCACGCCGTCGCTCGTCGGGGGCAACACCGGCTACATGTTCGGGCAGGCGATCTGGGTGCAGTTCGTCGGCGGCACCCTCAACTGGCAGACCGGCTCCGTGCTCGCGATCTTCCTCCTCGGGGTCGTCCTCTTCCTCACCTTCACGACATCGAGGTTCCTGCGCCAGGGCGGTGGGGCAACCGCATGAGAAGGCCGACCACGATCGACGTGACGATGTCGCGGAGCGGCAAGCGCCTGTTCACGCTCTACTTCGCCGCCTTCCTCGTCTTCCTCTACCTGCCGACCGTGATGCTCGGCATCTTCTCGTTCAACACCTCGATCGTGATCGCGTTCCCGCTCGAGGGCTTCACGACCGACTGGTACGCGCAGGCCTGGGGCAACACCGAGCTGAAGAAGGCGCTCGTCGCGAGCATCTGGGTCGCGGCGGCGGTCTCGGTCGTCGCGACGCTGCTCGCCGTGCTCGTGTCCTACGCCCTCGCCCGTCGCGCGTTCCGGGGGAAGTCGATCGTCTCGGCGCTCGTGCTCGTGCCGCTCGTCGTTCCCACCGTCGTCCTCGGCGTCGCCCTCCTCGTCCTCTTCCGGCCGAACAACCCCGTGATCCCGGTCCCGCTCGGCCTCTGGGCGGTGCTGATCGGGCACGTCGTGATCGCGCTCCCCTTCGCGGTGCTGCTGCTCCTGCCGCGCATCGCGTCGATCGACAAGCGGCTCGAGGAGGCGGCTCAGGACCTCGGCGCCTCCTGGTTCACGGGTTTTCGCCGCGTGATCCTGCCGCTGATCACGCCAGCGCTCATGTCGGCCGTGATCGTCTGCTTCGTGATCTCGATCGACGAGGTCGTGATCGCGAGCTTCCTCGTGCAGGACCAGGTGACCCTGCCGGTGTACGTCTACGGCGGGCTCCGGCTCAACGTCACGATCCCGCTGCTGATGCCGATCGCGACCGTGATGATCCTGGTCAGCTTCGTCCTCGTCCTGGCCGCGGAGCTGATCCGGCGCTACGGCGAGCGGCGGCTCGGAGTGCGCACGTGAAGCGCCTGGCCGCGCTCTGGCTGCTCGCGCTCGTGCTCACGGCGTGCGGCGGCAACGACGCCGCCGAGCCGAACACGCCGGCGCAGACGCCAGTACTCGCGGGTCAGCCCACCGCCGTCCAGCTCGAGTTCCGGGAGCAGCTGCTCGAGCAGCTGCGCAACGGCACCTACGGCGACTGCGACTGCAACGGCGACGAGCGGGCGAGGGAGCGAATCGAGTCCGGGAAGGTGAAGCCGCCGCCCGGCTACCAGCTGTCGACGGAGCAGTCGGGCCCGTAGATCAGAGCATGGGCGTTGTATACTACGCCTATGCTGACCGTTCCTGAAGCCGCGAGGATCGCCGAGCGCGACCCCGAGACGATTCGGCGCTGGATCCGCGCGGGGAAGCTCCGGGCCCGCAAGATCGGAACGCAGCACGTCATCGAGGAGGACGACCTCGACGCCGTCCTCGCGGCGGAGGAGCTGCCGGTCCCCGCCTCCTGGGGTGAGCCGATCACCGGGCGCCCGCTCCCGAGCATCGTGGCGATCGTGAGCAGGCAGCGCGCAGCTCACTGACGCGGTGATCGTCGTGGATGCCAGCGCCGCCGTGCATCTCGCGCTGCGGCGCGCGCTCGCCCGGCTGGCTCCCCACGACGCGGCCGCGCCCTCCCTGCTCTGGTCCGAGGGGACCTCGGCGCTGAGACAGCTCGCGTGGAGAGGGGACATCGAGGATCGTCACGCTGACGAGGCGCTGGCGCTGCTCGCGGCAGCACCGATTCGCTTCGAGCAGTCGTCGGCGCTCGCTGCCGACGCCTACCAGCTCGCCGCCACCCTCGGCTGGGCCCGAACGTACGACGCGGAGTACCTGGCGCTCGCGACACGGCTCGGCTGCCCGCTGCTCACGCTCGACGCTCGTCTGGCGCGAACGGCGCAACGGCTCGTCGGGCTCGTCCCTCCCGAAGCGATCTGATTCAGCGGGCGTCGTAGACGAACCGCCCGCCGAGCATGGTCGCGAGCGGGCGCACCTCTCGCAGCTCGTCGGGCGGGACGGCGAGCGGATCGCGGTCGAGGATCACGAGATCCGCGAGCTGGCCGGGCTCGAGCGAGCCGAGCCACCCCTCACGGCCCGTGGCGTAGGCGCCGCCGGTCGTGTAGGAGCGGAGGGCCTCGAGCGGCGTGATCCGCTCCGCCCCGCCGAGCACGCGACCTGCCACCGTCGTCCGCGTGGTCGCGGCGTACATGCCGACCCAGGGGTCGAAGTCGGTGATGTACGAGTCCGAGGAGCCCGCGAGCGGCACGCCCGCGTCGAGGTAGCTGCGCATCGGCATCACTCGCGAGGCCCGCTCCTCCCCGACCGAGAGGACGAAGCTCTCGCCGAGGTTCGTGACGAACGGGCTCGAGACGACGGCGGGGATCCGGTGACGCGCCATCAACCCGAGCACCTCGGCGGTCGGGAAGTACGCGTGGTGGACGCGATGGCGGAGCCAGGGCTTCGGGCTCGCCTCCTGCGCAGCCGCGTACGCCCGCACAACGAGCTGCTGGCACTCGTCGCCGCACGTATGGCAGTCGACGGGGAAGCCGAGGTCGTGGCAGAAGCGGATCAGCCCGGGAAGCTCCTCCGGGTCGACGACCCACTGGCCGCGGCCGCCCTCTCCGGGGTAGGGCTCGAGCATGCGCGCGGTGCGATCGCCGAGGCCACCGTCCGGCATCAGCTTGATCCCCTCGAGGCGGAGCAGCTCGTCGCCGAGGCCTCCCTCCAGGCCGAGACCCTCGAAGCGCTCGCGCAGGCCGACCTCGTCCGCCGGCTGCCCGAAGCCCCAGCCGGCGAGCTCGACGTCGGTGCGCACGGTCAGCCTCCCCTCCCGGGCGGCGCGCTGGAAGGCTCGAACTTCCCGCGGCCAGAGTCCCGGCTCGCCGACGGCGGTGATCCCGACCGCGTTGTACGCGCGGCAGGCGGCCTCGACCTGGGCGACGAGCTCGTCCTCGCGCGGCTCGGGTACGTGCCGGCGAACGAGCTCCTTCGCCCGGTCGGTGAAGAGCCCGGTCGGCTCCCGGTCGGGGCCGCGCTCGATCGTGCCGGCGTAGAGGACGCCGGCGGGCGGGTCCGGCGTCGTCGCATCGATCCCGGCGAGGCGCAGCGCAGCGGAGTTGCAGACGAGCTTGTTCCAGACGCGGTCGAGCACGACCGGGTTCTCCGGGGAGACCGGGTCGAGGTCTTGCCGGGTCGGGTGCCGCCGCTCCGAGAGCAGGCTCTCGTCCCAACCGCGGCCGAGGATCCACTCGCCGGGCCTCGCCTCCCTGGCCCGTGCCGCCACCCGGTCCTGGATCTCGCCGAGCGAGCGGCAGTCGTAGAGCTGCAGCTGCGAGAGGACGCCGCCCGTGTGCATGAGGTGGTTGTGCGCGTCGACGAGGCCGGGAACGACGGCTGCGCCTCCCAGCTCCTCCACCTCCGTGCCCCGCCCCGCGAGCTCGCGGAGCTCCTCGCCGCCCACCGCGGCGACCCGTCCCTGGAAGATCGCGAGGGCCGAGACCGCGCCGGCCGCCGCCATCGTGTGGACGCGCCCGCCCACGAGGATCAGCTCGGGACGGAGCGTCGCTACCGCTCCCACAACCCGTCGGCGATACCGGCGGCGATCGCGGCGCCGGTCGCGGGAGCCCGCGCGATCCCCTCGAGCCCGTGCCCGCACGCGACGACGAGCCCCTCGATCCCGGGGAAGGGGCCCTGCAGCGGGATCCCGTCCACCGCCGCGGGGACGTGGAGCGTGCGCCGCTCGAGCACCGTCAGGCCGGTGAGGTCGGGCAGGGCCGTAGCGGCGAGGTCGGGATCGGCGGCGACCAGCCGGCCGGCCGCGTCCTGCGCGATCCAGGCCGGGCCGGCGACGATCGGCCGCTCGAGCACGAAGGGCGCCGGCTCGGTCACGAGCAGGTCGACCGGCTCCCGCCGGACCGGTACGTGACGGTCGAGGGCCCGGCAGACCCGCCAGGACTCGGCACCTGCTGCGACGACGGTCGTCGGCGCCAGGATCTCGCCGGTATCGGTCAGCACTCCGCGGGCCCGGCTTCCCCGCACGAGCAGGGTCTTCACCTCGCAGAACGTTCGAATCTCCGCCTGGTACAGTCGTGCCTCGGCGACGAGCGCAGCGACCGCCGCCCTGGCGTCGATCCTCCGTGCCGGCCAGTCGTCGGGCGGGGACCGGTCGAGGAAGAAGGAGCCGCCCGTGAAGTGGTGCAGCTCGAGGTACTCGCGCGCGTCGATCGCGGCCGGCAGGAGCGCGAGCTCGAGGCCCGAGGCCCCCGCGGCGAGCGGGCCGCGCTCGCAAAGGCAGACGGCCATTCCCCGGCGCGCGCAGTGCACCGCGACGGACGCCCCGACGATCCCGCCCCCGACGACGAGGACGTCCACGCCTAGCGGACGGGGCGGGCGAGCGCGTGCACGGGCTCCCGGCCGGTCAGGGCGAGCATGAGGTCGCGCGCGGCGAGCTCGTAGGGCTTCCGGGCGGCCTCCTCCGAGTACCAGGCCGCGTGCGGGTTGAGGATCGTCCGCGGCCAGCTCAGGGCGGGCTCGTCCGCGGGCGGCGGCTCGGTCGGAAGGACGTCGAGGGCGGCGCCGCCGAGGTGCCCCGAGCGCAGCGCCTCGCCGAGCGCCTCGTGGTCGACGAGGGCGCCGCGGGCGCAGTTCACGAGAAACGAGCCCGGCCGCATGGCGGCGAGCGCGCCGGCGCCGATCAGACCTCGTGTCTCGCCGGTGAGCGGCAGGTGGAGCGTGACCGCGTCCGACCCGGAGAGCAGCTCCTGCAGCGCGCCGACCGGCGTGGCTCCCGCGGCACTGATCGCGTCGGCCGGCACGTAGGCGTCGTAGCCGACCACGTCCATCCCGAGCGCGAGCGCCCGGCGCGCCACCGTCTGCCCGATCCGCCCGAAGCCGACGACGCCGAGCCGCGCTCCGGCCACCCGCCGCGGCGGGTGGGCGACGACGTCCCAGACGCCGGCGCGCACCTCCCGGTCGAGATCGACGAGGCCGAGCAGCAGCGCGAGCACGAGC
>JBBILK010000195.1:0-5931 GCA_037444965.1 Actinomycetota bacterium
GTCGAGGGCGACGTGACGAGCCTCCCGTTCGGCGACGGCGCGTTCGAGCTCGCGCTCGCGATCACCGTCCTCTGCTTCCTCGACCGGGCGCAGCGGCAGGCCGCGGCCCGGGAGCTCCTGCGAGTGACGCGGCCCGGCGGCAGGGTCGTCGTCGGCGAGCTCGCCCGCTACAGCCTGTGGGCGGCCGAGCGACGGGTCAAGGGGTGGCGTGGATCGCCCGTGTGGAGCGCCGTGCGCTTCAGCACCGCGCGCGAGCTCGAGCGGCTCTTCCTCTCGGCCGGGGCGGGAGCGGTGACGTCACGCTACGGGCTCTACCTCCCTCCCGTCGACCGGCCGCTCGTCGTGCGGCACGCCGATGGGATCGAGCGGGCCTGCCGCGCGCTCGGCCCCGTCGGGGCTGCCTTCGTGGCGATCCGGGCCGAGGCGCCGCCGATCGACATGAGGCACACCAGCACTCATTGACAGCGCCGATGGACGCAATCGCCAGCTCGCCCTAGGCAATCGTGACCGAGCCGCGTAGCGTCGGCTCGCAAGCGACGCGATGGAGGTGGAAGGAATGGCCGGAAGCGGCAAGGTCGTGATCAACCTGGCGACGGGGCTCGAGGATGCCGAGCGGGTCACCGTGGCATTCCTCGTCGGCGGTGCGGCACTGGACGCGGGCCGCGAGGTGACGATGTTCCTCACGAAGGAGGCCGTGCGCATCGCGCTCCCCGGGTTCTGCCGAGGAGTCGCCTGCGACGGCTGCCCGGCGCTCGAGCTGCTGTTCGAGCAGTACGCGGAGAAGGGGGGCAGCTTGCTGGTCTGCCCGATCTGCTTCAACGGCCGCAAGCTCTCGGAGGCCGACCTCGTACCGAACGCCCGGCTCGGCGGGGCGACACCCCTCTGGGAGTGGATCGGTGAGGGAGCGGAGGTCTTCTCGTACTGACCCGGGCGGCACTCGGCCCTGCGGAGCCGAGCTGATCGACATTGATCATTCCATCATTCGCAAGAATGATGGAATCTATGCTCATGTCCGACCGGGACGTGACAGCGGCGCTCTACGAGCAGCTCGCCCGCATCGGCAAGGCGGTCGCCTCGCCGGGCCGGGTGGAGCTGCTCGACCTGCTCTGCCAGGGCGAGCGCAGCGTCGAGGCGCTCGCCCGGACGAGCGGGATGTCGGTGACGAACACGTCCCAGCACCTGCAGACGCTCAAGGCGGCCCGTCTCGTCGACACCCGCCGGGAGGGCGCGAGGATCTTCTACCGGCTCGCCGGCGACGAGGTCTGCCGCTTCCTCGCCTCGCTGCGCGGACTTGCGCGGGCCCGGCTCGCCGAGGTCGAGCAGGCTGTCCGCGACACGCTCGAGCACCCGGATCGCCTCGAGCCCGTCAGCCGCGCGGAGCTGCTCGAGCGGATGCGCGGCGGCGACGTCGTCGTCCTCGACGTTCGCCCCAGCGAGGAGTACGCCGCCGGACACATCCCGGGCGCGATCTCGATCCCGCTCGCGGAGCTCGAGCACCGGCTCGACCGCCTTCCCCGCGGCGCGGAGATCGTCGCGTACTGTCGCGGCCCGTTCTGCCTGCTCGCCCCGAGGGCGATCGACCTGCTCCAGGCGAGCGGGCTCCGGGCCCGGCGACTCGAGGACGGTCTCCCGGAGTGGCGTCTCGCCGGGCTCCCGGTCGAGGTCGGAGCCGAGCCGGTGGGGACGTGAGCAAGACGCTCTTCATCCTCAACGATCCGCCCTACGGAACCGAGCGCTGCTACAACGCGCTCCGCCTGGCCGGAGCGGTCGCCAAGCGCGGGGACGCGGAGGTGCGCATCTTCCTGATGGGGGATGCCGTGGGGTGCGCCGTCGCCGGGCAGGTGCTGCCGAACGGCTTCTACCACCTCGACCGCATGCTGATGTCTGCCGCTCGCCACGGCGCCGAGGCCGGCTGCTGCGGGACGTGCATGGACGCCCGCGCGATCGACGACGCCGAGCTCGTCGAGGGGGCCCGCCGCTCCTCGCTCGAGGAGCTGGCCGACTGGACGATGTGGGCCGACAAGGTCGTCGTCTTCTAGGAGGGACGCGATGGCGGGGAACACCGTGGTCGTGCTTGGCGGGGGAACCGGCGGCCTCGTCGCGGCGCGGCAGCTCCGGAGGCGCCTCGACCGCTCGGATCGGGTCGTGCTCGTCGAGCGAGACCTGACGTACCGCTTCGCGCCGTCGTTTCTGTGGGTCCTGACCGGGGCGCGCCGGCCCGAGCAGGTGAGCCGGAACCTTGGCGCGCTCCGCGCTCGCGGCATCGAGGTGCTCGAGGCGGAGGCTCTCGCGGTCGACCTGGCCGGGCGGCGCGTCGAGACGACGGCGGGCGAGCTCGCCTACGACCGGCTCGTCGTCGCCCTCGGAGCGGAGCTCGCGCCCGAGGCGCTTCCCGGCTTCGCCGAGGCGGCCTTGACTCCCTATACCCTCGAAGGCGCCGCCGCCGCTGCACGTGCGCTCGGCCAGCTCGAGGGCGGGAACGTGGTCGTGCTCGTCTCCCGGCTCCCCTACAAGTGCCCCGCCGCCCCGTACGAGACGGCCTTCCTCGCCGAGGCGCAGCTCCGCGGCCGGGGACTCGGCGCGCGCTCGAGCGTCGAGGTGTACACGCCGGAGCCGTTCCCGATGCCGACCGCGGGCCCCGCCGTGGGGGCTGCCCTGCGCGGGCTGCTCGAGGCGAAGGGGATCGCCTTCCACCCGGAGCGCACCGCCGAGCGAATCGATCCCGCGGCCCGGGAGCTCGTCCTCGGCGACGGCGAGCGGGTCCGCTTCGACCTGCTCCTCGGCGTCCCGCCCCACCGGCCTCCTGCGCTCGTTCGCGAAAGCGGCCTCGCGCCGGACGGCGGCTTCGTCCCGGTCGACCGCGCCACCCTCGCGACGAGCGCCGAGGGCGTCTTCGCGATCGGCGACGTGACGGCGATCCCGGTCGCGGGCGGCAAGTTCCTGCCCAAGGCGGGCGTCTTCGCTCACGCCGAGGCGGAGGTCGTCGCCCGGCGGATCGCCGACGAGCTCGCCGGCCGCCGGCCGCTCGCCGCCTTCGACGGGCACGGCGCCTGCTTCGTCGAGCTCGGCGACGGCGTCGCCGCCTACGGGAGCGGCGACTTCTACGCCGAGGAGGCCCCCCGCGTGCAGCTGCGCGGCCCGGGACGCCTGTGGCACCTCGGCAAGGTGGCCTTCGAGCAGTACTGGCTGCGACGCTGGCTCTAGGCTCCTCCGACAAGCGCCCGGTAGAGCTCGCTCCCGTCGGTGATCCATCGACAGCGCCGATGGTCGCGATCGCCATCGTCCCCTAGGCAACTCTGACCAGGTGACGTACTGTTGGCCTGCGTAGCGTGGAACCTCGCGAAAGGAGGCCCTGATTGGCCGTCGACGTCGAGATCGAGGTCGAGACCCTGAAGTGCGAGATCAAGAAGACGTATGCCCGCGTCTCGGAGCAGCCGGGCGAGGACTTCGTCTTCCCGACCGGCCGGGCCTGGGCGCTCGATCTCGGCTATCCGGTCGAGCTGCTCGCGCGCGTCCCGGACGGGTCCGCCGAGTCGTTCGCCGGGGTCGCGAACCCGTTCGCGCTCGGAGCGCTCCTGGCGGGAGAGCGCGTGCTCGACGTCGGCTCGGGTGCCGGCACCGACTCGCTCGTCGCCGCTCAGATGGTCGGGTCGGCGGGACGGGTCACGGGCATCGACATGACCGTGGAGATGCTCGCGAAGGCCCGTGCGGGTGCCGCCGAGATGGGAGCGGCGAACGTCGAGTTCGTCGAGGGCGAGGCCGAGAGCCTGCCGTTCGCCGACGAGAGCTTCGACGTCGTCGTCTCGAACGGCGTCATCGACCTGATTCCCGACAAGGACGCGGTCTTCGCGGAGATCTTCCGCGTGCTCTCCCCCGGCGGCCGCATCCAGATCGCCGACGTGACGATCCAGCGGCCCGTGAGCGACGAGGGCCGCCGGAACATCGACCTCTGGACCGGCTGAATTGCCGGCGCTCTGCTGGAGGCAGAGTACGAAGGACGGCTCCTGGGACACGGCTTCGAGCGGATCGAGACCGGCAACCTCGTCGACACCTACGCCCGCTCGGCGTTCGAGGACACGCGCCGGAAGGCGGAGAAGTTCGGTGCCCGGGGGACGACCGTGAAGGCATTCAAGCCGGAGCGGCGCTGACGGGTACGATTCGCAGTCCACGATCTCCCACTGACCGAAGGAGGACGGTTCGATGGCAGGTCTCGAGATCAGACAGTTCGACAGCCCGGACGAGGTGCGGCCCTTCAAGGACAGGGGGAAGGCGAACATCGTCAACCTGGAGAGCGGCCCGGTCGGGAAGGGCGTGTTCGAGCCCGGCTGGCGCTGGTCGGAGCACGTCAAGCCGATCGCGGGGACGGACAGCTGCCAGACGGCGCATCTCGGCTACGTCCTCTCCGGGCGGATGCACATCCGGATGGACGACGGGAGCGAGGGAGAGGTCGGCCCCGGCGACGCGGTGCGGATCGCGCCCGGCCACGACGCCTGGGTCGTCGGCGACGAGGCCTGCGTGATGGTCGACTTCGGCCAGATCGGGCAGTACGCGAAGGGGTAGCCGCCGAGCGCTCAGACGGACGACGCCGTCCTCAGCCCGACATACAGTCCCCGCCCGCTGAGCCCGTCCGGGTCGTGCTCGGCCTGGAGCCCGGCGCGCGCGAACGCCGCGAGGTACTGCTCGTGCGTGAAGAGGCCGACCTCGTGCACCTCCTCGAAGCGCTCGACGCCGCCCGGCCTGCCGACGAGGTAGTGGAACTCGATCGCCACGGTCGGGGCCGCCGGGACGCCGGCGTTGATGCGCGCCGCCTTCAGCTCCGGCTCGTCGACGAACACGGCGTGGACGGCGTGCTCCAGCCACTGTTCCGGCAGGATGAACGGCTCGACGACGAGGACGCCGCCCGGCTCGAGGTGCGCCGCCATCGCCGCGACCGCCTGGTCGAGCCGGTCGGGCGTGCGCATGTACGCGATGCTCGAGAAGAGGCACGTGACCGCGTCGAAGCGCCGGCCGAGCTCGAACGAGCTCATGTCCCCTTCGTGCAGGGGCACGCCGGGGAGCCGCTCACGCGCGATCGCGAGCAGCTTCGGGTCGAGGTCGAGCCCCTCGACCGTGTAGTGGGCCCGGAGCAGCTCGAGGTGCTTGCCGGTCCCGCAGGCGACGTCGAGGAGCGTCCGCGCCCGGGGCGCCTTCCTGCGCACGAGCGCGTGCAGCGTTGCGACCTCGCCCGCGTAGTCCTTGAACGAGTAGAAGGCGTCGTAGAGGTCGGCCGACCGCGAGAACATCTCAGGCGCGAGCCCCGAGGCGGTCGAGCGCCCACGCCGCATGCTCGCGCAGCAGCGGGTCGGGATCGGTGAGGTACGGCTCGGCGAGCGGCGCGAGCGAGCCGTCGCCGGAGTTCCCGAGCACGACGAGCGCGTTCCGCCTCAGGTAGCGCGCGTCCTTGCGGGGGAAGTAGAGGCGGCGGTAGCGGTCGCGCAGCTCCCCGTCCGGGGCGGTCAGCCAGTCGGCGAGCGAGACCGACGGCTCCGCGCCCGGCGGGAGCGAGGCACGGGCCCGCCGCTTCTCGATCCCGCGGTTCCACGGGCAGACGTCCTGGCAGCTGTCGCAGCCGTAGACCCGGTCGCCGAGCTCCGCCCGGTACTCCTCCGGGATCGGCCGCCGCGACTGCGTCCAGTACGAGAGGCACTTCGTCGAGTCGAGCACGCCGGGCTCGTCGAGCGCGCCGGTCGGGCACGCCTCGATGCAGAGCGTGCACGAGCCGCAGCCGGCCTCGAGCGGCGGTGTCGGCTCGAGCTCGGCAGCCGTGACGAGCGTCCCGAGCACGACCCAGGAGCCGTGGCGACGGGTGATCAGCATCGTGTTCTTGCCGTAGAAGCCGACGCCGCCGCGCGCGGCCGCCTCCCGGTCGACGTGCTGGTTCTCGTCGACGAG
>JBBILK010000196.1:0-5924 GCA_037444965.1 Actinomycetota bacterium
CTGGGGCTGGAGGTCAAGGCGGTCCTGGGATACGAGGGGCGCGGGGCCGGGCGGGCGGCCGGCGTCCTGCGCGAGCTCGGCGAGGCGATGCAGCCGGCGAGCCGGGCGCCGGCCGCGGCGAGACGGGAGGGGGTGGTGGCCGGGAGCGCCGCACTCTAGAATCGCGCGCCGTGCCCCGCTACGGTCCGCCGGATGCGCTCGAGACGCCGCGGTACGCGGGTGTGCGGACGTTCATGCGCGTGCCCCACGTGCGAGCGACCGAGGACGTCGACGTCGCCGTCGTCGGGATCCCGACGGACGACGCGGTCTCCTTCCGCAGCGGCGCCCGCTTCGGACCGGAGGCGATCCGCAGCGCGTCCGTGCTCCTGCGGCGGTACAACCCGATCCTCGCGGTCAACGTCGCCGAGCGGCTCTCGATCGTCGACTGGGGCGACGCGCCGACGGTGCCCGGCTACACGCTCGAGTCGCTCGAGCGCTCGCGCGCCGCGCTCGAGGAGATCGCCCGCGCCGGCGTCGTCACGCTCTGCCTCGGCGGCGACCACACGGTGCTGCTCGCCGAGCTGAGAGCGCTCGCCGCCGTGCACGGGCCGCTCGCGCTCGTCCAGCTCGACTCGCACCACGATCTCTGGGACGAGTACTTCGGCCAGAAGGTCTTCCACGGGAGCGTCGTCCGGCGGGCGGTCGAGGAGGGCCTGATCGACCCGGCGCGGTCGGTGCAGGCGGGGCTTCGCGGCTCGCTGTACGCGCCCGAGGACGCGCAGCTGCCGGCACGGCTCGGGATCTGGGCTCTCTCCTACGAGGAGCTCGCCGCCCTCGGGCCCGGCAACTTCTCGATGAAGGTCCGGGAGCGGGTCGGGTCCGGCGCGTGCTTCCTCTCCTTCGACATCGACTTCGTCGACCCGGCATTCGCGCCGGGGACCGGAACGCCGGAGGTCGGCGGGCCGTCGAGCCGCGAGGCGCTGACCTACGTCCGCTCGCTGGCCGGGCTCGACTTCCGGGGCTTCGACTGCGTCGAAGTCGCACCGCAGTACGACCCGTCGGGGGTGACCGCGCTCGTGGCGGCGAACGCGTGCTTCGAGATGCTCTCGTTGCTCGCGCTCCGGCGGCAGCCGAGCGCGTAGCGCTAGCTCCCCGGAGGAAAGAGGTACTCGTCCAGCCGGTCGAGGCCCGGGACGTCGTGGACGTCGTGGTCGAGGAACGGCACCTCGAGGATCGGCTCGGGGCCGAGGCGCCGCCGGAGTCCGGCGATGTTGCTCCGGTCCCGCTCCGCAAGTGCCTGGTAATCGAGGAAGACCCGGGCTGCGCGGGCGGCGAGCTCCGGCGTGACACCTGCCTCGGCGAGCTGGTGCTCGGCGGCGCGGCGGAGCGCCGCGGGCGTGTGCTGCCGCTCCGAGCCGAGGTAGTCGGGGTGAACCTTGTTGACGATCACACCACCGAACGGGAGCTCGGCCTCGATCAGGCGGCGCCAGAAGAAGACCGCCTCGTCGATCGGCTCCCGCTCGGGTGTCGTGACGAGCAGGAAGACCGTGCGCCGGTCGGCGAGCAGCTCGCGCACGGCCGCTGCGCGCTCCTTGAAGCCGTCGTACATCCCCTCGAAGGCGAGCAGGAACTCGGCGATATCTGCAAGGAACGTGAACCCGAGCACCCGCTCGACCGCCTTCGAGGCGACGAGCGACCCACGCCCGAGCGCGCGCAGGCCCGCTCCGCCCGCCCGCATCCCGCCCTCGGTCAGAAGCCTCAGCGCGCGGCCCTCGATGAAGCGAGTCATGCGGTTGGGGGCGTCGATGAAGTCGAGAGCGTTTCGGCTCGGCGGCGTGTCGAGCACGAGCAGGTCGTGGGCTCCTTCCCGATGCAGCTCGTAGAGCCTCTCCATCGCCATGTACTCCTGCGAGCCGCCGACTGCCCCGGAGAGCTGGACGTAGACGCGGTTCGAGAGAATGCGCTCGCAGGCCTCGGTCGTCGGGGCGTACTCCTCGATCAGGTGATCGAAGGTCCGCTTCGAGTCCAGCATCATCGCGTGGAGCCGCCCCGTGCCCGCAGCACCGAGCTCGATCTCGTGCGGCTCGTCGCCGAGCTCCTCGAGGCCGAGCGAGCTCGCGAGGCGGCGCGCCGGGTCGATCGTCAGCACGCACGAGCGCCTGCCCCTGCGTGCGGCACCGAGCGCGATCGCCGCGCTCGTCGTCGTCTTGCCGACCCCGCCGGAGCCGCAGACGACGACGATCTCCCGGTCGGCGGTGAGGCGCTCCAGGTTCAGGCGATCGCCTCCAGCGCGTCTCCGAGCACCCCGGCGAGCTCGAGCAGCGCCTCGACGTCGAGCGCAGGCGCGAACAGGAAGGGGAGCTCGACGAGCGGGACGTCGGAGGCCTCGGCCAGCCTCGCCCGCTCCAGGGACTGGTCGGCTCGGCGGGCGATGTGGGAGAGGGCTGCACGGGCCGCCGCACCGGCCGTGTCGGCTCTCGATCCGAGCGGGCGGAGGAGAGCCTCGTCTCGCTCCGCGAACGGGTCCGGGTAGAGGCCGTTGACGACGACCGCGGCCGCGTCCAGCTCGAGCTCGTGGAGGCGGCGCAGGGTTTCGACGGTCTCGGTGACCGGCATCTCCTCGGGCAGCGTGACGAGGACGATCGCCGTCCGGGACCGGTCGGCCACGAGCTGCGCCACCGCGCGTGCTTCTTCGTGGATCCGGCCGAGCCGCGCCAGCTCCTGGAACGTCCGCGGTGCCCGCAGCAACCCGATTCCGTGACCGGTTGCGGGAGCGTCGACGACGACGAGCTCGTACCGGTGCTCGCCGTCCCGGGTCCGTGCCTGCGTCAGCGTCCAGATCTTGCCGATCGTGACCATCTCGCGCAGACCGGGCGCCGCAGCGGCGACGTAGCCGAACGCCTTCCCCTCGACGAGCCGCTCGGCAAGGGCGCGCACGCGGATGGTGCGGGTCAGGTACTCCTCGAGCGCCTTCTGCGGGTCGATCGACAGGCCAGCCAGCCCCGGGTAGAGCGGCACCTCGTCGAAACCTTCCGGCTCCTCGCCGAACAGACGCGCAAGCCGGTGCTGCGACGCCACCTCGGCCAGGAGCGTACGGCGGCCGCGCGCCACGGCGGCGAGGCCGATCGCCGCCGTGACCGTGGTCTTGCCGACGCCGCCCTTGCCGAGGACGATCAGGAGCTGCCTGTCGAAGAGAGACACGGCGCCGAGAGCGTAATCCGGGCGCCGCGCCCGTGTAGGCTTCCGCCGTGACCGCCGCGATCGGGACGCTCCGCGCCTGGCCGGCCCGCCGTTTCGCTCTCGCGCTGGGCGCGGCCGCCCTCGCTGCCGTCCTGACGGGCATCCCGACGGATCTCGTCGACACGCCGCTCTTCGGTCGCCAGATCGCCGTCACGGCCTGGGCGTATCCGCTCTGGATCGCCTCCTCGCTGCTCCTCGGTCTGCTCGTCGCCACCGAGCTCAGTCCCGGCAGGCCCGCAGCGGGCGGCGGTCTGCTCACCGTCCTCGCCGTCGGCTGCCCCGTCTGCAACAAGCCGGTGCTGCTGCTCGCCGGGACGTCCGGCGCGCTCGGCTGGTTCGCGCCGCTGCAACCCGTCCTCGGCGGGCTCGCCGTACTCCTGCTCGCGACGGCGCTCGTCGTCCGCCTGCGCTCGTCCGGCGCCTGCGCCGTTCCTCGCTGAGCGGGGAAAACCCCGCGCAGGCTCACAGGAGGATTGTGCTACGCTGGCCCGAAAGAGGGCCCATGGTCTCTCTTTTGCAGCGTGCCATCAAGCGCGCGCCGTCCTCCCAAGGAGTCACCCTGGCCAAGGTCATCGCGTTCGCCAACCAGAAGGGCGGCGTGGCCAAGACCACGACCACCCTGAACCTGGCAGTTGCCTTCGAGGAACGGGGTAACCGGGTGCTCGCGGTCGACCTCGACCCCCAGGGGAACCTGACGATGAGCCAGGGGATGAACCCCGACGAGCTCGAGCAGTCGATGTTCGACGTGCTCGTCCGGTCGCTGCCGATCGAGGACGTCATCCACCGCGCCGAGATCGACCTCGCCGTCTCGTCGATCGACCTCGCCGGCGCCGAGCTCGCGCTCTCGAGCATGATCGGACGCGAGCGGGCGCTCCAGAAGGCGCTCCTCCCTGTCCGTTCCGACTACGACTACATCCTGATCGACACGCCGCCGTCGCTCGGCCTGCTCACGATCAACGCGCTCACCGCCTCCGACGAGGTGATCGTCCCCGTCCAGTGCGAGTACCTCTCGCTCCGCGGCCTCGTCCAGCTCCAGAACACGCTCGAGATGATCCGGGAGAACCTGAACCCGAGCGTCGACATCCGCGGGATCCTGCCGACGATGTACGACAGCCGCACGCTGCACAGCCGCGAGGCGGTCGAGATGCTGCGCGAGAACTTCGGCGAGCTCGTCTTCGACACGTGGATCAAGAAGACGATCCGGTATGCCGAGGCGCCCGTCCAGGGCAGCTCCGTGCTCAAGTACGACCCGACCGGCTCGGCGGCGGAGGCCTACCGCGAGCTGGCGAAGGAGGTGCTCAATGGCGCGACGCCGCGCAAGCATGCGTGAAGGCCCGCTCGCGGAGCTCTTCAAGGCGACGGAGGCCGCGCAGCGCCAGGCCGAGCGGGAGAAGATCGATCACGACGAGGCCGAGCGCGACGCGGCTCGCGACGACATGCCGACGGTCGAGCAGGCGATCGCGCTCGCCGGCGAGGGCGCCCACCCCGAGCGGACCGAGGCAGAGCCCGAGCCCCGGCTGGAGGCGCGGGCGGAACCGTCAGGGCTCGGGTCGCCGGCTCCGCCGGAGCCCCCTGCTCCGGTCCCGATCGCACAGGCACCCGTCGCACCGGCTGCCCGCCTCGCCCAGGCCGTCGCACCGAGGCCGGTCGAGACGCCGCGTCTCTCGCGCGTCCCGCGGGCCGACTCCGCCGCGTACCTCGCCGTGATCCGCGTCATCGGCGTCGGCGGGGCGGGCCTGAACGCGGTCAACCGCATGATCGAGGCCGGGATCTCCCAGGTCGAGTTCGTCGCCGTCAACACGGACATCCAGCAGCTCCGCATGTCGGACGCGCCGGTGAAGCTCCACATCGGCCGCGACCTCACCCAGGGGCTCGGCTCGGGCGCCGATCCCGAGGTCGGCCGCCGGGCCGCCGAGGAGGCGTACGACCAGATCAAGCACGTCCTGCGCGGCTCGGACATGGTGTTCGTGACCGCGGGGGAAGGCGGCGGCACCGGCTCCGGCGGAGCGCCGGTGGTCGCGCGGATCGCGCGCGAGCTCGGCGCCCTGACGGTCGGGATCGTGACGACGCCGTTCCGCTTCGAGGGCACCCGCCGGCGGTCCCAGGCCGACGACGGCATCGAGGAGCTCCGCGCCGTCTGCGACACCCTGATCGTGATCCCGAACGACCGGCTGCTCGAGGTGCTCGACCGCTCGACGTCGATGGTGGAGGCGTTCCGGATCGCCGACGACGTGCTCCGGCAGGGCGTCCAGGGGATCTGCGACCTGATCACGATGCCGGGACTGATCAACCTGGACTTCGCCGACGTGCGCACGATCATGCGCGACGCCGGGTCGGCGCTGATGGGCATCGGCTTCGCCACCGGCGAGAACCGCGCCCGTGACGCCGCCGAGCGCGCACTGCGCTCGCCGCTGATCGACGCCGAGATCACGGGTGCTCGCGGGATCCTGCTCTCGATCTCGGGCGGCGAGGACCTCTCGTTGCTCGAGGTCACGGAGGCGGCGGAGGTGGTGCGTGCCGCCGCGATGGACGACACCAACATCATCTTCGGCGCAACCGTCGACTCGAGGCTGAACGGGCAGATCTGGGTCACGGTGGTCGCGACCGGGATCGGCAAGACCGGCCGGCACGGCCGCCGCGCCGCCGCGGAGCCGCTCGACACGCCGAGCTTCCTGCGCTACAGCACCGCGAAGACCTTCGCGGGG
>JBBILK010000197.1:0-5904 GCA_037444965.1 Actinomycetota bacterium
ACGAGGTCGCCGCGGCCGGCCGCCGCGACGGCCCGCTGGAGCAACATACGGTCGTCCTCGGAGTACGCCTGGCCGCCCGCGACCGCCTGCAGGTCGGCGAGGGTGAGCTCCCGCTCCGCCGTTCCGCCGGCCGGGAGCGGGAAGCGCACGACCGCTGGCTCGACCTCGAGCCTTGCCACGAGCTCGTCGTAGACGACCTCCGCGCTCGCCCGAGCGTCCTGCCGGCAGCGCCGGCGCCCATCGCAGGACGCGAGGGTCGCTGCGAGGACGCGCTCGAACGACGCCGCCGCATCTGCCCAGAACTGTGGCCCGGTGAGCGTCAGGTCGACGGTCCCGTCGAGAATCAGCCCCGAGAGTGCGTCCGGGTGCGCGGCCGCGTACTCCTGTGCGTACTGGGTTCCGTAGCTCTCGCCGTAGAGCCACATCGGTGGTGAGTCGACCGCGAGCCGGAATGCCTCGAGGTCCTCGATCGCCTGCTCGGTCCCGAGGTAGGGAAGGATCGACGGCGATCCCATCTCGGTGACGCAGTCTGCGCTGAAGCGCGAGGCGGCGTCGGCGGGCGGCGCCGGGGAACGGTAGTACGTCGCAGCCGCTCTGGGGCACGTAAGCCCGCCCGAGAGCCCGATGCCGCGCTGATCGAAGAACACGATGTCGAACCGCCTCGTGAGCGACGGGTCGAAGTACGACGTGTAGTAGTCGGCGAGGCCGATCCCAGCGCTGCCCGGCCCGCCGGTCGCCGTGACGAAGAGCCCCTTGCTCTTGCCGGCCGCGGGGAGGACGGCGAAGACGACGTCGAGGGTTCGGGCATCAGCCGGATCGAAGTGGTCGAGCGGCACCGTGAGCGTCACGCAGGTGAAGTCGCTGTCGGGGCAGGGGATCCCTCCGAGCCGGGCGAGCGCGTCCTCGATTCCGGCCCGGGCAGGCCCCGCAGCGAGCAGTGCTGCGCAGAAGACCGCGAGCAGGAAGCTCATGCGCGCTCTGCGTCTCATCTCTCGAAGCCCTCGAGCGTCGCGGCAACGAGCCCGGGAAGCGTGTCCACGTTATAGCCGCCCTCGAGCACGCAGGCGATGCGGTCGCTCAGGTCACGTAGGCGCTGGGCCAGCTCGCGATAGCCGTCGGCGGTGACGAGCATGCCGCCGAGCGGATCCCCGGCAGCGGCGTCGTAGCCGGCAGAGACGAGGAGGAGGTCCGGCTCGAACGCGCGAACTGCGGGCTCGACGATGCGCTCCATCGCTTCGAGGTACTCGGCGTCGCCCGACCCGGCCTGGAGCGGGACGTTAACCGTGGTCTCGTTCCCCTCGCCCGGACCGCCGCTTCCCGGATAGTAGGGCCAGCGGTGGAGCGACACGAAGAGGACGCTCGGGTCGTCCCAGAACAGGTCCTGCGTCCCGTTGCCGTGATGGACGTCCCAGTCGACGATCGCGACGCGCCGCGTTCCGAGCTCTCGCTGTGCGTAGCGCGCCGCGACGGCGACGTTGTTGAAGAGGCAGAAGCCCATCGCCCGGTCGCGCAGCGCGTGATGACCAGGCGGGCGGACGAGCGCGAAGCCCCCGAGCTCGACGGCCCGGATCGCGGCTCCCGCGGCGAGCATGGCGAGCGGGAACGAGCTGGGCGTGCAGACGGTGTCCGGGTCGAGCCGGACCGTTCTCCCGCTCTCGGAGACCGAGCGCACGAGCTCGACGTAGTCGCGGTCGTGACAGGCGCAGAGCTCGTCCACGGTGGCGAAGCGGGCCCGGGCAAACGCCGGAAAGGTCTCGTGGAGGGCTCGGAGCCGCTCCGGGCGCTCCGGGTGCTCGCCGGTGGGGTGGAGGCGCGCGAAATCGGGGTGCGAGACGATCTCCACGGCGAGCGAGTAGCCTACGCACCCGATGAGGCTGGCGTGCGCGGACAACACGTTCAGGCTCGTCCAGCCCTGGGAGAGCGCCGTCGAGCTGATCCGGCTGCTCGAGCTCGAGGGCGTCGATGTCTGCCTGATGGGCAACCGCTCGCACATCAGGCCCGAAGACGTTCGGAGCCGGCTTCCGCGGGCCGCCGACCGGATCCGGGCCGGCCTCGAGAGCCGCGGGCTCGCGGTCTCCGATCTGTTCGTGATCCCGTGGACCGACTTCGAGACGCTCGCGCCGAACCACCCCGATCCCGCCGAGCGAGAGCGCGCCCGGGCGCTCTTCGACGACATGCTCGAGCTGGCGACGCTCATCGGCTCGCCCGGCCTGACGATGCTCCCGGGCATCGACTGGGCGGGCGAGAGCCACGAGGACTCGTTCCGGCGCTCGGTCGAGGAGCTCTCACGGCGCGCCGAGAAGGCCCTGGCCGCCGGCGTACGCCTCTCGGTCGAGGCGCACCTCGGCTCGATCGCGCAGGATCCGCGCGAGGCGAAGCGGCTCTGCGAGGAGACCCCCGGGCTCGAGCTGACGCTCGACTACAGCCACTTCGTCTACCAGGGCTACCACGAGACGGAGATCGAGCCGCTCGTGCCGTATGCGCGCCACTTCCACGTGCGCGGCGCTCGCGAGCGGAGGATGCAGGCGGCGCTCAGGGACAGCGTGATCGACTTCGAGCGGATGATCGACGTCGCCCGCGAGGCCGGCTACGACGGCGACCTCGGCCTCGAGTACCTGTGGATCGACTGGGAGCACCTGAACGACTGCGACACGGTCTCGGAGACGATCCTGCTGCGCGACCGCCTGCGCGCGAAGCTTCGCGGCGAGCCCTGGCGGTATCCCGAGTCGGCCATCTAGCGCGAGCGCTTGACCCGTGCGGAAAGCGCCGTTAGAGTCGCGTCTGAAAACGTTACCAACCGGGGTGCGATGCCTCCGACGATCAGGGAAGTAGCCGAGCGCGCGGGCGTCAGTGTCTCGACCGTCTCTCGGGTTCTCAACGAGTACCCGTTCGTGAGCGAGGAGACGCGCAGGCGGGTGCTGGAGACGATGCAGGAGCTCGAGTACCGGCCTGACGTCGCAGCGCGGAGCATGCGCACCGGAACCAGCCGCGCCGTCGGCCTCGTGTTCTCGGACATCTCGAACCCGCTCTTCTCCGCGATGGCGAAAGGAGCCGACAGCGTTCTGCACGCGAAGGGGTACTCGCTCGTTCTCGCCAACTCTCAGAGCGATCCGGAACGCGAGGCCGAGCTCCTGTCCGCCCTTCGGCAGCGGCGGGTCGACGGCCTGGTCATCGCCGTGGCGGACGAGCGCGCGCCCTCGCTCGCGGAGCGCCTGTCGGGCTTTCCCGCCTGCGTGCTGGTCGACCGGAACGTGAGCGGCTCCCGGGCCGACTCGGTCTGCTCGGAGCACGCGCAGGGGATGGCCGAGGCGCTCGAGCACCTCGCGCGGCTCGGTCATCGCCGCGTCGCGCTGATCGCCGGCAGCCAGGGCCAGCTCGGGAGCCGCGCCCGGGTCGTCGCCTTCCGGCGGCACGCCGCGCCGCAGAAGGGCTGGGCCCTCGTCATCGACGAGGACGGCTCGACCGCGACCGGAACCTCGTCCGCACCGGCGAGCTCAGCCGCGAGACCGGCTATCTCGCCGCGCGCGAGCTCCTCGGCCTGGAGCACCCGCCGACCGCGCTCATCGCCGGGAACAACCAGCTCACGGTCGGCGTCGTGAGCGCGCTCCACGACCTGGGTCTGCGGGTACCGGAGGCCCTGTCGCTCGTCGCCTGCGACGACGTCGATCTCACGCGGCTCCACGAGCCGCCGATCGACGTGATCACCCGCGATCCGCTCGAGCTCGGCCGGACGGCTGCCGAGCTCCTCCTGCAGCGGCGCCAGGATCCCGAAGCCCCGCCGCGCCGCATGCTGCTACCGACGACGTTCGTGCGCCGAGGGAGCTCGGGCGAAGCGGCGGTGCCAGCGGGGCGAGCGGCGAGGTCGGCTTGAGGCGCGAGGCAGGACGAGGCGAAGTAGGCTTGAGCGGGCACACGGACCGTCCGCTCGCGCCGCGCCTCGAGACCCCCCTTTCCGCGTGATCACCGGCCTCCACCACTTCTCGCTCGCCTGCTCGGATGCCGACCGCTCGATCGCCTTCTACCGGGACCTCTTCGGCATGGAGCTCGTCGCCGACCGGGAGGTGGAGCGGGGCGGATTCGTCGAGAAGGTGACCGGGACGCCCGGAGCCCGTGTGCGGATCGCGCACCTGCAGGGCTACGGCGCCAACCTCGAGCTGCTCGAGTACCGGGAGCCGCGCGGTGATCCTCGGGCCCGGGCGCTCAACCACGCGGGCAGCGCGCACGTCTGCTTCGTCACCGACGACCTCGACGCCGCCTGCGAGTGGCTGAAGTCGAAGGCGGTGACGATCCGCAGCCAGGGCGCGGCTCCCGTCACCGTCGTCGGCGGCCCGAACGACGGTGGCAAGGGGCTCTACGTCGAGGACCCCGACGGCAACGCCGTCGAGATCATCCAGCTCGCCCGGCCCTGGCCGGGTCGGGGCGAGAAGGCGCAGGACTGAAGGGAGGAACCACATGGCACGGACGGCGAAGATCTGCCGGGGAAGCTGGTGCCTTGCGTTCGGCTTCGAGCAGCCGGCGACGCTCGAGCAGGTGGCGACGGTGCTGTCCGCGTTCGGGTACGACGGCATCGAGCTCGCCGGCTTCTTCGACCACGCGACGGTCGAGAAGTACCCGGACGCGGCGAGCCGCCGGAAGCTCAGGGACTGGCTCGCCTCGCTGAATCTCGAGATCGCGGGCTACGCGCCCGGGCCCTACGGGGACTTCGGCAAGCTGCCCTGGGCGACGGGCGGCGACGACGTGCTCTCCGCGTACAAGGCGTTCTTCGACGCTCATCTGCAGTTCTGCGTCGACGCGGGGATCCCGGCGATGCGAATCGACCCCGGCGACTTCGGGCCGCTGCCTCGAGACGCCGACTACGAGCGCATCTGGGATCGCGTCGTAACCGTCTTCCGCGAGCACGCAGAGAAGGGCGAGGCGGCCGGCGTGCTCATGCTCTGGGAGCTCGAGACGGGCCAGATCTTCGTGAAGCCCTCCGAGGCCGTGAAGCTGATCGACGACGTCGGCCACGCGAACCTGAAGCTGATGTACGACGTCGGTCACTGCGAAGCCGCGGCGGTGCTCGGCCACAACCAGGTGCAGCCGGTCGAGCGCGTCGAGGGAGGCCAGGTCGAGTTCGTGAAGATGCTCGGCAGCCGCATCGGCCACGTGCACCTCTGCGACACCGACTCGAACACGTGGCACAACGCGTTCGGGACGCACCTCGGGATGGGCAAGGGCGTGATCGACTTCGACGCGCTCGTGCCGGCGCTCGCCGACGCCTACGACGGCGAGTGGTGGTCGGTCGACGCGATTCCGATGACGACCGAGTCGTGGACGAACACGTGGGACGACAAGCTCACGCTCGACGCCCTGCTCGACACCTACGTCCGGAATCGCTAGCGAGGACGGCTCGCGCGTGAACACCGGGCTGGGCGACAAAGTCGCGCTCGTGACCGGGGCGGCGAGCGGGATCGGCCTCGCGTCGTCCCGGGCGCTCGCCGCCGAGGGAGCGCGCGTTGTGCTCGCGGACCTGGACGCGGCCGCCGCCGAAACCGCCGCCGCCGAGATCGGCGGCGGCTGCATCGGGCTCCCTGTCGACGTGACCGCCGACGCAAGCGTCGCGGCGATGGTCGACTCGACCGTCGAGCGGCTGGGCGGTCTCGACGTGCTCGTCACGTGCGCCGGGATCTTCCACGCCACCCCGTTCGATCGGATCGCCTCGGAGGAGTGGGACCGCATCCAGGCGGTCAACCTGCGAGGGACGTTCCTCAGCTGTCAGGCGGCGCTCCGGGTCATGCTCCCGCGGCGGCGCGGGCGGATCGTCACGATCGGCTCGCTCGCGGGCCAGGTGGGAGGGCTCGCGGCCGGCGCCGCCTACGCGGCCTCGAAGGCCGGCGTCGCCGCCCTGACGAAATCGATCGCGCG
>JBBILK010000198.1:0-2179 GCA_037444965.1 Actinomycetota bacterium
CGAGGAGGAAGAGGACGTCCTCGCCTTCCTCGACCGCCACGGGATCCCCTTCGACGGCACGTTCCAGAAGATCGTGAACGCAGGCCGGAACCTGCGCTACCCGCGCACGGAGCCGCGCGTGCGCGTGATTCCGTTCTTCGTCCAGGCCGAGCGCACCGACTACTGGAACGGCAAGGTGCAGGAGGACATCGCGGTGAAGGCGCAGATGGGCCGCTACCGCATCCGCGGCTACGGCGCGACGAGGCCGCTGCCGCACCTGAACGACGTCGCCTTCCGGAGGGACCTCTCGGGCGTCGAGCCGGATCCGGACGTCGTCTCGAACGTGCAGCTCGCCACCTCGCTGGGCGGACGCTTCGGCGCGACTCCGATCGAGCTCTCGATGCCGGTGATGATCGCGCCGATGAGCTACGGAGCGCTCTCGAAGTCGACGAAGATCGCGCTCGCGAAGGCCTCTGCGCTGTCGGACATCTGCGACAACTCGGGCGAGGGCGGCCTGATCCCCGAGGTGCGAGCGGCGGCGAAGCGCGTCGTCGTCCAGTGCCTCGGCGGCCGCCTCGGCTGGAACGTGCACGCGATGCGCCAGGCGGACGGGGTCGAGATCTACATCTCGCAGGGCGCGAAGCCGGGGCTCGGCGGCCAGCTGATGGCGAAGAAGGTGACCGAGGACATCGCCCGCCTGCGCGGGATCCCCGCCGGCATCGACCTCCGCTCGCCGTCCCGTCACCCGGACGTGCTCGGCGCCGACGACCTCGTGATCAAGGTGGAGGAGTTCCGCGAAGCCACCGGGTGGGAGAAGCCCGTGTCGGTCAAGCTCGGCGCCGGCCGCGTCCGGGACGACATGAAGATCGCCTACAAGGACGGGTTCGACTACGTCTGCCTCGACGGTCTCCAGGGCTCCACGGGCGCCGCCGGGAACGAGGTGCTCGAGTACGTCGGGATCCCGACGCTGTCCGCGATCATGGAGGGCCTCGACGCGCTCGAGGAGATCGAGGCGAGCGGCATGCCCGTCGTGCTGATGGGCGGCGTCAAGGACGGGATCGACACCGCGAAGGCGATCGCCCTGGGGGCGCGCGCCGTCGCGCTCGGCACGGGCGCGATCATCGCGGGCGGCTGCATCGCCTGCCTCCAGTGCGCCGTCGGGCAGTGCGTGGTCGGGATCGCGACGCAGGACCCGGTCTTCGAGCGCCGCTACGACGTCGAAGCCGAGGCTCTCCACATCCACCACTACCTCGAGGCCGTCAGGTGGCAGCTCGCCTCCGTCGTGCACGCGCACGGGTACGGGAGCGTCTACGAGCTCTCGCGCGACGACCTCGTCGCGCTCACGCCGGAGGCGGCCGCGATCACCCGGCTGCCGTACGCGCCGGAGTACGCGGAGCAGCGTCCCTTCGCCCGGGTCGGGGCCTGAGATGGGGCTCGAACGCTTCGCCGAGCCGCCCGAGCCCGACGTCTACGGCGTCGACCGGGTCGCCCCGCCACCGGTTCCCGCCGAGCTCGCCGCGCGGGACGACGTGAACGACGTCAACTACGTGCCCGCGCCGTGCCAGGTCGCCTGCCCGATCGGCACCGACGCGCCCTCCTACATCGCGTATGTCTGGGAGGGCAAGCTCGAGGAGGCGTTCGAGGCGATCACCGCCACGAACCCGTTCAGCTCCGTCTGCGGCCGGGTCTGCGACGCTCCCTGCGAGCCGGCCTGCCGGCGCGCCGACTCGGACGGGCCGCTCGCGATCCGCAACCTGAAGCGCTACGTGATGGATCAGCTCGGCAAGACGCACCGGCTGCCGCCCGTGCCGGTGACGCGGGCGGAGACGGTCGGGATCGTCGGGGGCGGCCCGGCGGGCCTCACCGCCGCCCAGGATCTCGCCGAGGCCGGCTATGCGGTCCACGTCTACGAGCTCACCGAGCTGCTCGGCGGGTACATGACCTGGGGGATCCCCGCGTTCCGCTGCCCGCCCGAGGTGTTCCGCGAGGACATCGACCGGCTGCTCGCGCGCTGCCCCGGGATCGAGATCCACCTGAACACCGCGCTCGGCCGGGACGTCACCCTGGAGGAGCTGAAGGAGCGCCACGAGGCCGTCCTGCTCACGATCGGCGCCTGGTGGGGCAAGGGGATGCCGATCGAGAACGGAGCCGACGAGCGACTCGTCGACGACGGCGACGGGCGAGCCCTTGAGCAGATACC
>JBBILK010000198.1:2189-5899 GCA_037444965.1 Actinomycetota bacterium
CGTCGACGGCGTCACCTTCCTGCGGCGGGTGAACGGCGGCGAGCGGCCCACCCTGCCGGAGCGAGTGCTCGTGATCGGCGCGGGCGACGTGGCCATGGACGCGTGCCGCGCAGCCAGGCGGCTGCCGGGCTGCAGGGACGTGAAGATCCTCTACCGGCGCGGCCCGGAGGAGATTCCCGCGCGCAAGGACGAGCTCCACGGGGCGATCGAGGAGGGCGTCGAGATCGTCTACAACGTGCTGCCCTTTGCCGTTCGTGCGAACGGCAAAGGGTTACGGCTTCGCTGCCGGCGAACGGAGCTCGGCGAGCCGGACGAGGACGGGCGCCGCCGGCCCGTGGAGGTCCCCGGCTCCGAGCACGACTACGAGGCCGGGCTCGTCATCCTCGCCACGGGTCAGAAGGCCGTCTCGGACCACCTCGCCTCGCTGGGCTTGATGGCGGGCGACAAGGTGCATACGGACTGGGAGACGATGCGAACGGCGGACCCGAAGGTCTTCGCCGCCGGCGACGGGGCGTTCGGCCCGTCGACGATCGTCACCGCCATGTACCACGGGCACCGGGCCGCGTACTTCGTGAAGCAGTTCCTCGAGGGCAACGACAACCCCCTTCCCTACCGCACGCCCTTCAAGACCCGCCGGGTGCCGGTCGCCCAGGACCCGCAGTGGGAGGAGCTCGCACGCGAGCAGCAGGCCTTCCACGGTCTCGGCGCCGACCCGATCGCGTTCCCGGAGATCGAGTCGACGTACGACGCCTCCGCGGCCCGGCGCGAGGCGGCGCGCTGCTACCGCTGCGACGCCGAGACCGGTTCCTCCGACTACAACGTGCGCACCCGCGAGGACATCTTCGTGATGGCGCGAACGCGGCCCGCCGACGCGCGCAAGCAGCAGGCGGTCTTCACCCGGCGGCTCGCGGCCGCGGGCCGGAGCCACTTCCACCCCGGGCAGGCGACGCTCGACGACCTCGTCTTCCTGCCCGCGAACCTCTCCCGGCTCGTGATCGATCCCTACCGGGACGCGTGCCGGATCGCGACCGAGCTCGGCCCGGGGTTCGAGCTCGGCTCGCCGATCCTCGCCGGCGGGTTCGACAGGGCGCCCGAGGAGGTGCGCAGGGCGGTCGCGCACGGCATCCAGGCCCACGGGCTCGCCTACGTGGGGCGCCGGCCGATCGGACACCACGACGTGCACTGGGTGCAGGTGGTCGTCGCCGGCGAGGACGAGCCCCATCCGGAGGCGGAGGCGATGATCGCGGCATCCCGGAACGGGTTCGAGCCGGTCGCGCTGGAGCGGCTGCACGGGAACCAGCTGGTCGGGCTCGCCGCCGCGGCGGCGGAGCTGGAGGAGGCGATCCCGTTCGCGCTCGAGCACGGGCTCGACCTCCTGCTCCTCGAGGGCAACCCCCGGGTCGGCGACACGTGGCCGGAGCTTGGCGGCGCCCCCGACCTGACCGTCATGCGCGACGCGATCCGGATCCTCCGCGAGCTGAACCGCGAGGAGGACATCGGGCTTCTGTACGCGGGCGGCGTCCGCTCCGGCACGGACGTCGCGAAGCTGGTCGGGCTCGGAGCGGTCGCCTCCGTCGTCGGCGTGTCGCTGGCGCTCGCCGTGGGCGGCCGGATCGAGTCGGGCGAGCTGACGTTCTACGGCGACATCGCGCAGGCCGAGCGCGACGAGAAGGCCGAGCTGTTCCTGAACGCGCTCCGCGCGGAGGCGTCGATCATGCCGCGCTGCACGGGGAAGACCGACATCCACAACCTCGAGCCCGAGGACCTCCGCGCGATCACGGTCGTGACCGCGAAGGCGACCGGGATCCCGCTCGCCGGCTTCAATCCGAGGCTCGCGACGGCGTCGTAGGCCGCGATTCACGCCCTCCTCGACGCGAGGGCAGAGTACGATCGGAGAACGGTGGCGAGCGAGCTCAGGGAAGCGCAGCGAGCGGCCGGGCGCGGCCGGATCGACGAGGCGCTCGTCCACCTCTGGAACGCCGTCGAGCCCGCACGCCTCGCCGGGGACGAGTCCGGGCTCGCGCGGATCGCCCGGCTCGCCCGGGAGATCCAGCGGGAGGGGGATCCGGGGCAGCAGCGTGAGGCGACCCGGCTCCTCGAGGCCGTCTACCCGCCGGCTCGGCGCGAGGGCGCGCCTTCCGGCGAGCCTGCCCGGCCCGAGCCGGAGGCGGAGGATGCCGGGCGGAGGGTCGCGCTCGAGGACCTGACGCGGATCCTGGAGGAGACGGCCGAGGTCACGGGGCCCGCCGGCGAGCCGGGTGTCGAGTCTGGCGAAGCAGAGGAGCAGGAGCCCGGTCGGCGGCGATCGCGCGCAAGCCTCCTCGTTCCGCTGCTCATCGCCCTGATCGTGATCATCAACATCGTCGCCCGGACGCTCGGCGACCGCTGAGCAGCGATGACGCTGTTTCGGTACGCCGACGCCCTGCTCGAGCGGTTTCCGTCGGTCGTCGGCGGCGTCGTCCATGCGACCGGCGTGGTCAACGGGCCCGCGCCGGGCGAGCTCGCGGCCGCGTTTGCCGCCGAGCAGCGTGCCGTGCGCGAGCGGATCGGCGAGACGCCGCTCTCGGAGCTCCCGAGCCTCGCCGCGTGGCGGCGCGTCTTCAGCGCCTTCGGCGTCGAGCCGACCCGTTACCGCAGCGCCGCCGAGGCGCTCCTCCGCCGCCTGACGAAGCAGGGCGACCTCCCGAGCCTCAGCCTCCTCGTCGACCTCGCGAACCTGGTCAGCATCCGCTACGCGCTGCCGGTCGCGGTCTTCGACCGGCGGGCCGCGACGGGGACGACGACCGTCCGCTTCGCCAACGGCAGCGAGCGGTTCACCGATCTCGGCTCGACCGGCGTGGAGCATCCCGACCCCGGGGAGGTGATCTTCGTCGACGACGCCGGCCTCGTCTCCGCCCGGCGCTGGTGCTGGCGCCAGAGCGCCGACAGCGCGGCCAGGCCGGACACGACCGCGGTGCTCGTCACCGTCGAGGGGCACCACGACAGCGCCGTCGGAGACGTGGCTGCGGCGCTCGACGACCTCGCCCGGCTCCTGCGCGAGCACGCCGCTCCGAGCGAGCTCGAGTCGGCGTTGCTCTCGCCGCGGTCGCCGGCGTTCGCGCCCGGCTGATCAGCGAACGGAGTCGGCGGTCACCCGCGTCACCTCGACGACGGCGTCAACCAGAACATCCATCCGGGCGCGTAGCCTCGGCTGCACCCTCGATGCCGGGAGGGCGGCGAGAGCCGCTCTCCCGGTTATGCTGGCCGCTCGTGGGGGTCACGGTTCGACGGGCGCGGACGGGCGACGTCCCGCAGGTCCGGCGGCTCGTCGACCTCTACGCGGAGCAGAAGATCCTCCTCGACAAGCCGACGGTCGCGCTCTACGAGGACGTGCAGGACTTCTGGGTGGCCGAGGACGAGGAGGCGGGCGTCGTCGGCTGCGGGGCGCTCCACGTGATGTGGGAGGACCTCGCCGAGATCCGGACGGTGGCGGTCGATCCCGCCTGGCGGGGCCGCGGCGTGGGCCACGCGATCGTCGACAAGCTGATCGAGACGGCCCGCTGGCTCGGTGTCCGGCGGGTGTTCGTGCTCACGTTCGAGGTCGACTTCTTCGCCCGGCACGGGTTCGTGGAGATCGAGGGGACACCCGTCGCCCCGGACGTCTACGAGGAGCTGCGCCGCTCGTTCGACGAGGGCGTGGCCGAGTTCCTCGACCTCGAGCGGGTGAAGCC
>JBBILK010000199.1:0-5894 GCA_037444965.1 Actinomycetota bacterium
GGCCGTGCCCACCGGGACTCGAGAAGCGGTGCCGGAGCTCGACGACCACCAGCGTGCGGCCGTCCTCCACGGCGAGGGCCCGGCCATCGTTCGTGCCGGGCCGGGCTCGGGCAAGACGCGCGTGATCGTCGAGCGCGCAGTCAGCCTGATCGACGAGGGCTCCGCGCGCCCGGAGGAGCTCCTCGTGCTCACGTTCTCCCGCAAGGCGGCCGGCGAGCTTCGCCAGCGCATCGCCGCCCGGCTCGCGCGCTCGCACGCGAGCTTCCCGGTGACGACCTTCCACGCCTTCTGCTTCGCGCTGCTCGCCCGCCACGCCGAGACGCCGCCCCGCCTCGCCCGGCCGGCGGAGCGCCGGGCGCTCGCCCGCCTCGCGCTCGAGGAGCACGGCGATCTGGGCTACCCGCCGTCGGCGGCGCTGACCGAGGAGGCGCTCGCCTTCGCGGGGCTCTGCGACGACTACCTCGAGGCGGTCGACCACCCGCTCGCCTCGGTGCGTGACCGTTACGTCGAGCTCCTCGCCGCCCGCGGCGCGCTCGACTACGGCGGCCTCCAGCGCGAGGCCGTCCACCTCCTCCGCGCGGACACCGGCCTGCGCGACGCCTACCGGCGAGCGTTGCGGTACGTCCTCGTCGACGAGTACCAGGACACGAACGTCGCCCAGGACGAGCTCCTGCGCCTCGTCGCCGAGCCCGCCTGCAACGTCTTCTGCGTCGCCGACGAGGACCAGTCGATCTACGGCTTCCGGGGCGCCGAGATCGAGAACGCGCTCTCCTTCGAGACGCGCTGGGGCGGCGCCGTCTACGAGCTGCCCCTCAACTACCGCTCGGCACCGGCGGTGGTCGCGCTCGCGACCTCGGTCGCGCGTCGCAACCTCCGCACGCACCGCCCGAAGGCCCTCCGCGCCGCCGTCGAGCGCCCGGCCGACCTGCGCGGCCGCACCTTCCGCCACGCCGCCGAGGAGGCGGACTGGATCGCCCGCGAGATCGCCCGCCTGCGCCTCGAGGGCATGCCGCTCGGCGAGATCTGCGTGCTCGCCCGCTCGCTCCGCGAGCTCGGGCCGCGCCTCGCCTACGCGCTCCGCCGGCTGGGAATCCCCTTCCACGCACCGCTCGCCGGGCCGCTCCACCCGACCGCCGACGCGCTCGTCTCGCTGCTCGAGCTCGCGCACGCCTACCCCTGGCAGCCCGTCCACGACGACCGCGCCCTGCGCGTGCTCGCCTCCCCCCTCTTCGGCGCCGATCCCCTCGCGCTCCGCCGCTTCCGGCGCGAGCCGCGGACGCTCTACGGCGCCCTCCGCGACGCTGGAGCCTTCGCGCCGTTCTTCGCAGCGCTCGCAGCCGTCAAACGCGAGCGGACCGCCGGGGCGGCCGTCTATGCGCTCTGGCAGCGCCTGCCCCGGTTCCGGGAGCTCGAGGCGCGCTGCCGCGAGCCGGAGGCCGCCCGCGAGGACGTGGACGAGCTCGCGGCCGTGACCGACCTCTCGGACGCGGCGAACGCGTTCGAGGGCTCCCTCGAGGACTTCCCCGCCGCCTACCGCGCGGGCGAGCTCGGCGCGGAGGAGTGGCTGCCCCCGGGGCCGCTGCCGGAGGATGCCGTCGCGCTGCTCACCGTCCATCAGGCCAAGGGCCTCGAATGGGAAGCCGTCTTCGTCTGCGATCTCGTCGAGGGCCGCTTCCCCGCGCTCGCCCGCGACCAGCATGCCCTGTTCGACCGCGACGACTTCGCCCGCCGCGCCCTCGACCCGGCCGAACGGGCGAGCCGCGCGCTCGAGGAGGAGCGGCGCCTCTTCTACGTCGCGCTCAGCCGCGCCCGGACCCGCCTTACCCTGACCGCGACCGAGGAGGCGCACGAGGAGGCGGGCCGCGCGCTCTCGCGCTTCTACCTCGAAGCCGAGGATCACCTCGGGCCCGCGACGGAGACGCGCGGGCCCGTCTCGAGCGGGGAGGCGCTCGCACTGCTCCGCCGCGCGGGCGGAGGCCCGCCGGGCTGGCGCGACCGTGCCGAGACGGCGAACGAGCGGCCGCTCGTCGAGCCCGAGCGGCTCTGGCTCTCTCCCTCGCGGATCGCGCCCTACGAGGAGTGCCCGCTTCGCTTCTTCCACGGGAGCCTGCTCGAGCTCGCCCGCGCCCGCACGCCCGAGATGACGCTCGGCGGGATCTTCCACGAGGTGCTCGAGGCCTTCCTCGACCCCGAGCGGGACGAGCCGCGGACGCTCGACCGGCTGCTCGAGCTCGCCGCCGAGCGCTGGCGGGAGGGGGAGATCGAGCCGGCGCCGCTCGCGGCCGAGAGCCGCCGCGTGCTCGAGCGGATGCTCGAGAAGGTGTTTCGCTTCGAGCTCGGGCACGGAGCCGTACCGGACGTGCTCGCCGTCGAGCGCCGCTTCCGCTTCGACCTGGACGGCACGACGATCTCGGGCGTGATCGACCGGGTCGACCGCCGCCCGGACGGCTGCCTACGGCTCGTCGACTACAAGACCGCCAGGCACCCGATGTCGCAGCAGGAGGCGCAGGAGGACCTGCAGCTCGCCCTCTACGCGCTCGCAGCCCGGGAGGTCGCGGAGCTCGCCGCCCTCGGCGAGGTGGCGGAGCTCGCCTACCTGTTCCCGCGCCCCGAGAAGGACGTCGTCCGGCGCGAGCAGGTCGTCGTGCCGGGTCACGCCGACGCGACCCGCGAGCGGGTCCGACGCCTCGTCGCCGCGATCGTCGCCGAGCGCTTCGACCCGAGCCCCGACGCCGACTGCCGCTTCTGCGAGTTCAAGAGCCTCTGCCCCCGCTGGCACGGAGGCGACGCGCCCGTATGAGCCCCACCCGCGAGCAGGCCGCGATCCTCTCCTCGCTGCGGGGGCCGGTCCGGATCTCCGCCGGTGCCGGCACGGGCAAGACGGACACGCTCCGGCGCGCGATCGTCTCGCTGATCGAGCACGGAGCCGCTCCTGCGGAGCTCCTGTGCCTCACGTTCACCGTCGAGGCGACCGAGGAGATGCGCCGCCGCGTCTTCCGCGAGCTCTCCGGCCGCGAGGGGATCGACGCCGACGAGCTGACCGTGCAGACCTACCACGCGTTCGCGGCTGGGATCGTCCGCGAGCACGCGCTGCTGCTCGGGCGCGGCGGCGAGCCCGTCCTGCTCGACCGTGCCCGCGAATGGCAGCTCATGCTCGAGGCGCTCGAGGGGTGCCGCTTCGAGGAGCTCGAGCTCGGCTGGCTGCCGACGTTCCTCGGCCGGCTGCTCGCGCTCGGCGACGAGCTCTCCCGGCACGTCGTCACGACGGCGGAGCTCCATGCGTGGTGCTCGAGCTGGCCCGAGGATCCGGTCGCCCGGGCTCGCGGCGAGGCGCTCGCCGCGCTCGACGCCTACCGCGAGCTGAAGCGGGCGCGCAACGCGATCGACTTCGGCGACCAGATCGCGCTCGCGGTCACGCTGCTGCGCCAGCGCCCCGAGGTGCTCGAGCGGCTCCGGGACCGCTTCCGCTACGTCGTGCTCGACGAGTACCAGGACACCGACGTCGCCCAGCGCGAGCTCGTCAAGCTCGTCGGCACAGGCGCCGAGCTCGTGCTCGCGGTCGGGGACGTCGACCAGGGGATCTTCGGCTGGCGCGGAGCCTCGATCCACAACATGGCGGCTTTTCCGGCCGACTTCCCAGGCACGAGGACCTGTCCGCTGTCGGTCAACTTCCGCTCCGGGCGGGCGATCCTCGAGCTCGCGAACGCCCTCATCGCTCCCTTCGCGCCGCCGGGCGGCTACGAACGGGCCCCCCTCACCCCGAGGGACGGGGCGCCGCCGGCGGAGCTCGAGGCCTTCGTCGCGCCGCACGAGCTCGAGGAGGCGGAGGGAATCGCCGACCGGGTCGCGGGCTGGAACGGGCCCTACGCCGAGGTCGCCGTCCTCTGCCGCCGCCGGCGCCAGTTCGACGCGGTCTTCGCGGCGCTGGCCTCCCGCGGGATTCCGGTCGACGTCGACCTGCTCGGGGGCTTCTGGACGCGCCCGGAGATCCTCGACGTGCTCGCCTGGCTCCGACTGCTCGCCGACCCGGGCGACAACGTCGCGCTCGCGCGCCTCCTCTTCGGGCCGGCCTGCCGGCTCTCCCGGCGCGACGTCGCGTTCCTCGCCGCCCGGGTGAAGGACGAGAACCGCCGCCTTCGCCGCGGCGACCGCGACCTGCTCCCGTTCGCGCTCGCGGACGCGCTCGTCGCGTGCGGCGACGTCGACGGGCTCTCGGCCGAGGCACGGGACCGGATCGCCGAGCTGCGGTCGGTCTGGTCGCAGCTCGCCGCCGCCGCCGCCCGCTGCTCGCTCGCCGACCTCGTCGGCGAGATCGCCCGCATCTCCGGCCTCGCCGGCGAGCTCGCCGCCTCGACGAACCCCGAGGCCGAGCTCGCGCTCCGGCATCTCGCAAAGCTCCGCGACCTCGCGCAGGCGTACGAGCCGGTCGCCGGCTCCGCCGACCTCGAGGGCTTCGTCGCCTACCTCGACTCGATCGAGGACGCAGACCAGGACGAGGACGAGCTGCGCATCCCGGCAGGGGATGCCGTCCGGCTGCTCACGGTGCACCGGGCGAAGGGACTCGAGTGGGACTGCGTCTTCGTCCCCGGTCTCGCCGCCGAGCTCTTCCCCCTCAGGAGCCGCGGCGGGAACGACCCGACCCAGCACTGGTGGCGCCTGCCCTTCGACCTCCGCGGCGACCGCGAGTTCCTGCCGCCGCCGACGAAGGAGGGGCTCGAGCGGCTCCGCCTCGAGGAAGAGCGGCGCCTGCTCTACGTCGCCGTGACGCGTGCCCGCCGCCGGCTCGTCCTCTCGCGCGCGTGGTACTACGGCGACAACGTGAGAGCGAGGGCGCCGTCGCCCCTCTGGGAGGAGCTCCGGCGGGGCGGGCTCGTTCCGATCGAGCCGGGCTGGGAGCTCCCCCCGGATGCGAACCCGCACCCGCTCGGCGTCAGAGCGGAGGTCGGGAGGCGCGAGGGCCGGCCCGTCCGGCCCCTTCCGCCATCCGAGCTGGCCGGCCTCGAAGCCGACTATCGCCGCCTCCGCGAGCTCGAGCGGACGCAACCGTCGGCGGCCCGCTGGCGCCCGCCGGCCGCCGTCTCCGTCACGGCGCTGCTCACGTTCCTGCGCGACCCGGAGGAGTTCTTCCGGCGCTACGTCCGGCGCGTTCCGGCACCGCCGGCACCTGCTGCCGAGCTCGGCCTCGACCTCCACCGGCGGATCGAGCGCTTCGCCCGCGGCTCCGCGCCGCTCGGCGGCGAGCCCGACTACGACCTCGACCGCTCGGAGCGGGGCGGCAACGGCGTCGCCGTTCCCGCCGGCGCCATGTGGGAGAACTTCGAGCGGAGCCGGTTTGCGCAGGCGGTGCCGCTCATGACCGAGCAGCCGTTCACGCTCTACCTCGGCGAGGGACTCTCGGTCGAGGGCCGGATCGACGCGATCTTCGAGCGCGGCGGCGGCACCTGGGAGGTCGTCGACTACAAGACCGGCGACCCCGCGAACGCCGACCCGCTCCAGCTCGCGATCTACGGGCGGG
The DNA here is from genome assembly GCA_037444965.1 of Actinomycetota bacterium. GTDB lineage: Bacteria > Actinomycetota > Thermoleophilia > Gaiellales > Gaiellaceae > JBBILK01. The sequence goes on from JBBILK010000199.1 coordinate 5,516, forward strand.
CGGTCGAGGAGATCTGGGGCCGACAGCCCCTGCTGACGTTCTTCTTCCTGCGAGACGGCAGCGAGCGCCACCCGGAGCTGGTCACGGACCTCGGCGGGCTGCTCGAGAACGCCGCGCGGCGGCTCCGTGCGTTCGCCGGCAGCGGCCGGGCGTGAGCCCTACGCGGCTACGGAGACCCCGAGGTCCTCGAGCGGGCTCGGCGCGTCCAGGAGGAGGAGCGCTGCGACCGTCAGCCGCAGCTCGGCGTCCGCCTCGAACGCCTCCCACGCCCTTGCGAGCGCGTCGGACGCGCCGGGGAACCCGCGCGCCGGGAGCTGCCGCTCGACGCGGCGGACGAGCCGCGCGAGGCGCCGCTCCCGGAGCGGCGTCCAGCGGCGCT
>JBBILK010000200.1:0-4496 GCA_037444965.1 Actinomycetota bacterium
CCGCCGCGCCGGGCCTCTCGCTCGCGGTGCGCCTCGCGCTGACGCCGTGGTGGGACGGCGTGGCCGATGCGATCGGCGGCGGGCCGGAGCTCGTCCGGGGCGGGAAGATCACCCTCCCTACCGACGAGGACTTCAGCTCGTCCCAGCTCGAGCCGCGGCATCCGCGCACTGCGGTCGGCCAGCGACGGGACGGACGCATCGTGCTCGTGGCCGTCGACGGCCGCCAGAGCTGGAGCGCCGGGGTCGACCTGCGCGACCTCGCGCGCGAGCTCGTCCGGCGCGGAGTGGTCACGGGGATGGCCTTCGACGGCGGCGGCGGCACGGCGATCGCGTTCGACGGGCGGGTGCTCAACACGCCCTCGGACGGAGCCGAGCGGCAGATCTCCGATGCGCTGATGGTGCTCTACTACGGCGTCTACGCGCCGCTGCCCAGGTTCCCCGTGCTCTCGCCGAACGGGGACGGCGTCGCCGAGGCGCAGCAGCTCGCGTACAAGCTCGTCAGAGCCTCGAAGGTGAACGCGCGGCTGATCGGGCCCGGCGGCAGGGTCGTGTGGAGCGACAAGGGGGAGAAGGAGGCCGGCGTCTACCCGATCGCGCCGGAGGGCGAGCTGCGGGAGGGGACGTGGGAGTGGGTCGTCACCGCCGTCGACGAGGACGGCCGGGAGAGCCGTGCCGAGCGCCGCTTCTCCGTCAACAACACGCTCGGCTTCCTGACGCTCTCGGGCGAGACGCTGAAGGTGACGAGGAAGGGCGGCGGCACGCTGCGGCTGTCGTTCGAGCTCGCGAGAGAGGCCCGGGTCAGCGTCACCGTCCAGGATCACCTCGGCCGGGTGGTTCGCACGATTCTCGCCCGCACCCCCCGGGCTGCAGGAGCGGTCGCCGCCGCCTGGAACGGGCGCGACGACCACGGGCGCGCCGTGCGCGCCGGGATGTACACGGTCCGCGTGCGCGCCGCGAACGAGATCGGCGTGGCCGATCTCGCCGCGACAGTGCGCGTCAAGCGCGGGCGCTAGGACGGTCTCGGCTCCCGGCCACGCCGCTACAGTGAGCCGATGGGCGGCGTGACGGACGCTCTCACGAGCGCGGTCGGTGATGCCGGCGTGTACGCGATCTTCGCGCTCATGCTCCTCGACGCCGTCTTTCCCGCCGGGAGCGAGATCGTGATGCTGTACGGCGGCGCGCTCGCGGCGGGCGCCTTCCTCCCCGAGAGCGGCGTGACGCTCTTCGGGCTCGGGATCGAGTCGACCGCCTGGGCGTACGTCGTCGTCGTCGCGGCCGGCGCGATCGGCTACTGGGTCGGCTCGCTCCTCGGCTGGGGGATCGGCCGCTACGGCGGCCATCCGCTGCTCGAGCGGCACGGCCGCTGGCTGCACGTGACGCCGGACAACCTCGCGAGGGCCGAGGTCTGGTTCGCGAGACGCGGCGACGCGGCCGTGTTCTTCGGGCGGCTCGTCCCGGTCGTCCGCTCGTTCATCTCGATCCCGGCCGGCACGCTCGAGATGCGCCTCGGGCCGTACACCACGTACACGATGCTCGGCTCGGTCCTCTGGTGCCTCGGCTTCGCCGGGGCCGGGCTCGCCCTCGGGGAAGGCTGGGAGAGCTTCCACGAGAAGTCGCGCTACGCCGACTACGTGATCGTCGCGCTCCTCGTGCTCGGAGCCGGGTACGTCGTCTTCAAGGTCCGGCGGCACCGCACGCGGCGGCGAACGGTGGGCGTGACGGACCGCGCACGGTAGACTGGCGGCTCGTGATCCCGCTCGTGGACGTGAAGGCGCAGTACGCGCCGGTCCTCGACGAGCTGAAGGACCGACTCGCCGGGGTGCTCGACTCAGGACGCTTCATCCTCGGCCCGAACGTCGAGGCGTTCGAGCACGAGGCGGCCGCGTACCTCGGGGTAGGCGAGACAGTCGGGGTCGCGAACGGCACGGATGCGCTCGTGCTCGTCCTGGACGCGCTCGGCGTGCGTCCCGGCGACGAGGTGATCTGCCCGGCGTTCACGTTCTTCGCGACGGCCGAGGCGATCGCCCGGCTCGGCGCCACACCCCGTTTCTGCGAGATCGACCGCCGGACGCTGAATCTCGATCCCGAGGACGTCGCGGAGCGCGTCACCGAGCGGACGCGCGCGATCGTCGCCGTCCACCTGTTCGGGCGGCCGGCCCCCCTCGGCGAGCTCCCGGCGGGGATCCCCGTGATCGAGGACGCCGCGCAAGCGTTCGGCGCGACGCTCGGAACGGGCCGCGCCGGCGCGATTGGTGTCGCCGGCACCTTCAGCTTCTTCCCGACGAAGAACCTGTTCGGGCTCGGGGACGGCGGTCTCGTCTCGACGGACGACGCCGAGCTCGCGGAACGGATCCGCCTCCTGCGCTTCCACGGCTCCCGCGACAAGCAGACGTTCACCGCCGTCGGCTACAACTCCCGCCTCGACGAGCTCCAGGCTGCCGCGCTCCGGCTCTTCCTGACCCGCCTCGACGGCTGGAACGCGGCCCGCAAGGCGGCGGCGGCGCGCTACGCCGAGCTCGGGCTGGGGGAGGCGTGCGAGCTCCCCGAGGACGAGCCCGGGCACGTCTACCACATGTACGTCGTCCGCACGCCCGAGCGCGACCGGATCGCGGCGGCGCTCGGGGAGGCCGGGATCGCCTGCGCCTCCTACTACCGCACGCCGCTCCACCTGCAGCCCGTCTTCCGCGAGCTCGGCTACCGCGAGGGCTCGCTCCCCGAGACCGAGCGGGCGGCGGCCGAGAACCTCGCCCTGCCGCTCTGGGCCGGCATTGCCGAGTCCCAGCAACGCCAGGTCGTCGAGTCCGTCCTCGCCGCCTCGAGAATCGGAGCCCTGCGATGAGACTGGTGAACCGGCACCGGATCTGGCAGGCCGCCGTCGACTGCGCGCTGATCGCCGCCGCCTGGTACCTCGCCTTCTGGCTTCGGTTCGACAACGGCATCCCCGTCTACTACGAGCGCCTGTTCGAGGAGACGATCTACATCGTCGTCCCGATCACGCTCGCCATCTTCGTGCTGTTCGGCTTCTACAGTCACTGGTGGCGCTACGTCTCCACCCGCGACATGTGGTCGGTCGTCCGCGGCGTCACCGTCGCGGCGATCGTCGCCGAGTTCGCGGTCTACCTGATCAATCCGGTCGAAGGCTTCCGCGTGCCGCGCTCCGTGATCGTGCTCGACTGGCTGATCCTGCTCGTGCTCGTCGCCGGGGCCCGCATGCTGGCACGGACGCTGCTCGAGCGCCCCGGGCCGAGGGGGATCTTCGCCCGCGGCAAGGAGGCTCTCGTGGTCGGCGCCGGCGACGCGGGGCAGCTCGTGATCAGGGAGATGCTGCGGAACCCGGGCCTCGGCTACACGCCGATCGGGGCCGTCGACGACGACCCGCGGAAGAAGAACCTCCGCCTGCACGGGGTTCGCGTGATGGGGACGACCCACGAGCTCCCCCGCCTGATCGACGACCTGAACGCCGACGAGGTGATCATCGCGATTCCCTCGGCTCCGGGCGAGACCCGGGCGCGGATCGTCGCCGCCTGCCGCGACGCGGGCGTACCCGTGAAGACCCTTCCCTCGGTCTACGAGCTGATCTCCGGCGACCTCCACCTCGCCCGCCAGCTGCGCCAGGTGCAGGTCGAGGACGTGCTCGGCCGCGAGCCCGTCGAGCTCGACCCGGAGGCGATCGCAACCTACCTCGCGGGCGAGACCGTGCTGGTGACAGGAGCCGGGGGATCGATCGGCTCCGAGCTCTGCCGCCAGATCATCGCGGCGCGACCCGAGCGGATCCTGCTCGTCGAGCACACCGAGAACGCGCTCGTCGAGATCGAGCGGGAGCTCGTCCACGAGCGTCACTTTCCGGCAGTCGTCCCGATCCTCGCCGACGTGAAGAACCGGGCGAAGCTGCAGCAGGTGTTCGAGCGGTACCGCCCGACGGTCGTCTTCCACGCCGCCGCCTACAAGCACGTACCGCTGATGGAGGCGAACCCGCTCGAGTCGGTGCGAAACAACGTCGTCTCGACCCAGGTCGCGGCCGAGGTGGCGGCGGAGTTCGAGGCGCGGACGTTCGTGCTCGTCTCGACCGACAAGGCGGTGAACCCGAAGAACGTCCTCGGCCAGACCAAGCTCCTCTGCGAGTGGGTCGTCCACAGCGCCTCGCAGCGGACGGGAAGCCCGACCCGGTTCCTCGTCGTCAGGTTCGGGAACGTGCTCGGCTCGTCCGGCAGCGTGATCCCGCTCTTCCGCCGGCAGATCGCGCGCGGCGGGCCGGTCACGGTCACGCATCCCGAGATGACCCGCTACTTCATGACGATCCCGGAGGCCGCGCAGCTGATCATCCGGGCCGGCGCGATCGGCGAGCCCGGCGACGTGTTCGTGCTCGACATGGGCGAGCCGGTCAAGATCCTCGAGCTCGCCCAGAACATGGTCCGGCTGTCCGGCAAGGAGCCCGGCCGCGACATCGCGATCGAGTTCATCGGTATCAGGCCCGGCGAGAAGCTGCACGAGGAGCT
>JBBILK010000200.1:4535-5871 GCA_037444965.1 Actinomycetota bacterium
CACCTCCCATCCGAAGATCTTCCGCTGCAAGGCGCAGGAGGTCGATTCGGCCTGGCTCGAGGAGGAGCTCGCCGAGCTCGGGCGGCTCGTCGAGGCCGGCGACACCCTCGAGGTGATCGCGCGTCTCGGGCAGATCGCCCGCGAGCCGCGACGCGCACCGGTCGGGGCCGAAGAGACGGTCTCGTAACAGCGCCGGCACAGCTGCCGGCGGGTCCCGTGGCTAGGCTGCTCGGATGGACGCGGAGCGGATCCTCGACGGTCTGAACCCGGAGCAGCGTGAGGCCGTCCAGGCCGTGCGCGGGCCGGTCTGCATCCTCGCCGGGGCCGGCACCGGCAAGACGACGACGATCACGCGGCGCATCGCCTACCAGGTCGCGACGGGCGCGTTCGCGGCCGGGGAGATCCTCGCCGTGACGTTCACGGACAAGGCCGCCGGTGAGCTGCGCGAGCGGCTCGCGACGCTCGGCGTGCGCGGGGTGCGGGCGCGGACGTTCCACGCAACCGCCCTCGCGCAGCTCCATCACCTCGTTCCGGAGACGGGCCGCATCCTCGCGTCGAAGGCCGTCCTGCTCGGACCGATCGTGCGCTCGTTGCACCGGGCCTTCCGCTCGCGCCCGCTCGCGGAGATCGCGACCGAGATCGAGTGGGCGAAGAACCGCCGCCTGACGCCGGAGCGCTACCTCGACGCGCTCGACGGGCATCGTCCGCCGGTCCCCGAGGACGTCATGCTGCGCGTCTACCGCGCGTACGAGGAGCGCAAGCGCCGCGCCGGCCGGATCGACTTCGAGGACGTCCTCGAGCAGCTCGTGCGCCACTACGAGCGAACGCCGGCGGCGATCGAGCGGTTCCGCGAGCGCTGCCGGGCGATCACGGTCGACGAGTACCAGGACGTCAACCTCCTGCAGCAGACGCTGCTGGATCTCTGGCTGGGCGACCGGGACGAGCTCTGCGTCGTCGGGGACGACTACCAGGCGATCTTCTCGTTCACCGGCGCTACCCCCGAGTACCTGCTCGGCATGCCGGCCAGGTTCCCGCTGGCACGGGTGATCCGGCTCGAGGGCAACTACCGCTCGACGCCCGAGGTGCTCGCCCTCGCCAACCGTCTCGCGCCGATGCTCGGAGGCGAGCCGAGAGCGCTCCGAGCGGCGCGGGCGGCTGGACCGGAGCCGCGGGTCGAGCTGCACTCCTCGCGGGATCGTGAGCTCGCCTGGGTGACGGCCGAGATCGAGCGCCTGCGAGCGGAGAGCGTCCCGGACGAGGAGATCGCCGTGCTCGTTCGCGTCAACGCGCGCTCGGACGACCTCGAGGGACGGCTTGCGGTCGCCGGCATCCCGTA
>JBBILK010000201.1:0-5813 GCA_037444965.1 Actinomycetota bacterium
ATGGCGTGGCAGCGTCGTCACCTCGGTGTGCGGGACGTAGTAGACGCGCTGGCGCCCTACGGGCTCCGCGAAGTCGACGAGCCGGGAGCCCTCCATGAACCCTGCCCGCTCGTAGCGGCCGTTCTGGAAGTAGCACCGCGTCGGGCAATCGTCCGAGAGCTCCCAGAGGATCGTGTCGAGCAACCCCGGGCTCGGGGCGATCGTCCGGAAGCTCACCCACGAGACGTGCACCTCCTCGAGCTCGCCGAGGTCGTCGGCCGCGTGACGGACGAGGACGTTCGAGAGGCCCGGCGTGGCGCCGAGCCCGGAGACCGCCGTGATCCCCGCCGCCTCGACGGCGCGCCGGTGGCGATCCTCCGGCTCCGAGATCAGGTCGGCATAGGGAACGCGACTCGCGGCGGCGAGCTCGACCACCGCGTCGAAGAGGGTGAAGCTGGTGCAGTTCATCAGCACGTCCGCCCCCTCGAGCAGCTCGAGGGCGCGCCGCCGGTCGTGCAGGTCGAGCGTCGCGGCACGCGTCTTGCCGTTCCCGAGCGACGCGGCGAGCGCAGCCGCCCGCTCTCCCGCCGCATCCGCGATCACGACCTCGCCGACCTCCGTGCACGCGGCGAGGTCGGCGGTGAGCGCGGAGCCCATCTCGCCGGCGCCTCCGAGGACGACGATTCGCACGGGCGCACCCTATCGCGGGCTGTTGAACTCGTCCTGCGGGAGTGGTACGGTCGCGCATCCGGCCAGTTCGGGAGCTGGCCCGCTAACCACGAGCAACCAGGATCCGTCCAACTGAGGTGACACGAAGGGTCGGCGGGGATGCGCGAGAGGAGGGTGTATGGCTGAGGTAGCGGTAGACGAACGACGCCTACTGAAGACGATCCGGTGGTGGGACGGGTTCGTGATCGGGCTCGCGAACCCCGGATTCCTGCTGATCGGGCTCTGGGGCTCGATCATCGCGCTCGGCGGCTGGGTCGCCGCGGTGCTCTGGGTGGTCTCGGCGATCATCGGCGCGCTCCAGGCCTACGTCTACTGCGAGCCGGCCGCGATGTTCCCGGACAAGCCCGGCGGTCTCTCCGTCTACGCGCGGGAGGGCTGGCGCAAGTACTTCTCGCTCGCGGGGCCGATCGCCGTCTTCGGCTACTGGTTCGCCTGGTCGAGCGTGCTCGCGATCTACGGCAGCCTGATCGGCTACCTGCTGATCGGCGAGTTCGGCGGCGAGGGCTACTTCGCGACGGAGAGCTGGGATCCGCCCGTGATCGTCGCCCTCGGCTGGCCGCAGCTGATCGGCGTCATGTGCATCGTCCTCTGCTGGGTCTTCAACGTCCGGGGCATGCGGCCGGCGGTCTGGCTGAGCTACGTCGTCGGGGCGCTGATGATGATCCCGATCGTCGTGATCGCGGTCGGCGGCTTCATCACCGGCGACTTCTCGAACCACCAGATCGACTCGAACTACGTCGGCGACAGCGTCGCGTTCTACGGCGACGAGCCGAGCGGGTTCAACAAGTTCCTGATGCTGATGGTCTGGATGTACATCCTCGGCTGGTCGACGTACGGGCCCGAGTCGGGGGCGACGTTCGCACCGGAGTACAAGGACACGGCGAACGACACCCGCAAGGCGCTCGCTTCGGTCGGAGCCCTGAACGTCGTGCTCGCGTTCATGCTCCCGATCGTCGTCGTCGGGACGATCGGCTACGACACGCTCTACGGCGACATCTCGGGCGTCCTCTGGCTGACCGACCTCGTCAACTCGATCGCCGGCGAGGGGTTCGGCAAGTTCCTGATCGTCTGCCTCTGCGGCGGCCTGCTGCTGTCGATGAACACGGCGACGATGGACGGCTCGAGAGCCCTCTACGCGCTCTCCGAGGAGAAGATGACGATCAAGCAGCTCGGCGTCCTCAACCGGCACCACGTTCCCGGCCGGGCGATGACGTTCGACATGCTGCTGAACATCTTCCTGCTCCTCTACTTCGGCAACATCTACTTCATCCTCGCGGCGGGGAACCTCGGCTACATGCTCTCGCACGTGATCGCCCTCTCGGGGGTGCTGCTCTTGCGCAAGGATCGCCCGAACTGGCCGCGTCCGATCCGGCTCGCGAAACCGTGGATGGTCGGAGCCGGGGTGTTCTGCCTCGCGAACCTGCTCTTCATCGTCTGCGGGCTCACGAAGCTGAAATACACCGGCTACGGCTTCGACTACCTGAGCGACGAGTACGCCGCGTTCCTGGCGGGAGAGGGCCCGGTCCCGAGCCCCACGGAACGCGTGCCCGAGATCGTCGCCGTCGGCGTGGGCGCGCTCCTGGCCGGTGTCCTCGGCTACGTGATCGCCCAGCACCAGTGGGGAAAGAAGTTCAGCTTCAAGGACCCGAGCGACGAGCAGCCCTCGGAGGAGGCAATCCAGACCGCTGCGGCAGTGGCGGCGGCGCGGGCCCGCTAGCTCGAACCTCGACCGGTCGTCGGAGAGGCGGGGCAACCCGCCTCTCCGCTTTCCCGGTCTAGAATCGGAGTCGCGTGGCGATTCCGATCACCGTTCGGTGTGAGTGCGGCGAGAGCCACTCGGCCAGGCTCGGCGAGACGGTGTCGTGCTCCTGCGGACGAACGTACGAGACCTCGCGGCTGCCGCGCGAGCGCTATGCGCAGGTGCTCGAGCACCAGGCCAAGGCGAAGCTCTACGTCCGGATCGGCTTCGTCTTCGTGGTCGGGATCGGCGTCGCCGCCTTCCTCCTCTGGGGCATGTGGGGCACCGCGGTCGCCGCGCCGCTCGCGGGCCTGATCTGGTTCAGGATCATCCGTCGCTGGTTCATGCGGACGTTCGTCCCCTCACCCGGGGAGCTCCCGACGCTCGAGCTCGAAGCCTCGAACAAGTGACACGGGCGATCCGCGACCGGCCGGCAGCTCCGGCGTCCGCGCCGGTCGCCCGCGACGTGCGGCCCGTGATGCTCTTGACGCTGAACGTCCCCCTCGACGAGGCGGCGGCCGAGTTCGCGATCGAGACGGCGGCCGAGACCGGCGCCGAGCTCTACATCTGCGACGCGATCCCGCTCGAGTACCGAAACTACGTCGGGCACGTCGCACGCCAGTACGCGGAGCAGCTGAACCGCCGCTACCTCGACGCCGTCGCCGTGCAGGCGAGAGATCGCGGCGTCCGGACGACCCAGCTCGCCTTCCACAACCCGAAGCCGGTGAAGGCGGCGATCGAGGTCGCCCGGGCGGAGCGGGTCGGGCTGCTCGTCTTCGGCCCCGACCGCAGGCGGCTCGGCCGCTGGACGTTCCGGCGGGCGACGAAGCGGCTCCGCGAGGAAGCGACCTGCCTCGTCTGGACGAGCGAGCCGTAAGCCCGAGCTCTACGCGACCGCTGCCAGCAGCTCGTCGAGCCCGGAGGAGCCGAGCTCGGCGCGGGCCCACTCGTACCGCCCGCCGGCCCACTCCTCGAGCTCCCGGGCCGCGGAGCCGCTGGTCTCCCCCAGCTTGATCGCGGCCCAGAGCGCGAAGCAGGCGCGCGACACGACCGCCCACAGCCGGGCCCGCGCGACCTGCTCCGGTCGCGGCTCGCCGTGGTACTCGGCGACCATTGCCTCGAGCTGCGCGGGCGACATCCCGGACTCGACCCAGACGCCGCCGAGATCGAAGCAGGGGTCGTTGTTGGCCGCGTACTCGTAGTCGATCAGGCGGAGCTCGCCAGCCCCGACGTCGATGAAGTTGCCCGGGGTGACGTCGTTGTGGCACGGCCGTCGCTCGACGGCCCGCGCAGCGAGCGCCCGCTCGATCGCCTGCAGGCGCCCTCTGAGCTCGGGGTAGCCGGCGGGAAGCGACCGCCCGAGCTCGCCGGCGAGCCGCAGGTAGCCCCGCTCGACCGCGAACAGGTCGAGGTCGGCGGCAAACGGCCTGCCGGCGTGCAGCCGCCGGAGCGTCCGCGCCACCCCGAGCGGCTTCTCGCCGCGGCGGAGGTCGCCGGCCGTCTGCGGGACGCCCTGGACGAACTCGAGCACCATCGCGGCGTGCTCCGGCACGTAGGCGACGACCCGGGGACCGACGCCCGACTCGGCGGCCCGCACGGAGTTCGCGTACTCGGCGTCGCGGTCGATCGGGAGCACCGCCGAGTCGATGAACATGCGTACCGCGTACGCCCCGGCGGGGGTGACGACCTTGACGCTCGTGTTGCTGAGCCCGCCGCCGAGCTCGCTCGTCTCGAGCACCTGCCCGGCGAGCTCCGGCACGGCCGCCACGATCGCCTCGAGCCGGCCAGTCACGCCGGCTACGCCAGGTCGAAGGTGATCTGCTTCGTCTCGGTCAGCGCGTCGATGATCCAGCCCGCGAGCTCCCGGCCCGCGCCCGACTTCTTGGCGCCGCCGAACGGAGCGAGCTGATCCCAGTAGTTCGTCGTCTCGTTCACGTGGACCGTGCCGTGACGCAGCTCCTCGGCCGCCTTCCAGGCGTCGTGCAGCGAGCGTGTGAACACGGAGGCGGTCAGCCCGTAGTCGGTCTCGTTCGCGATCGCGAGCGCCTCGTCGAGCGTCCGGAAGGTCATGACCGGCGCGACCGGGCCGAACGTCTCCTCCTTCGCGATGCGCATCGCGCTCGTGACGCCGTCGAGGATCGTCGGCTCGTGGAGCTGACCCTCGTGGCCGCCGCCGTACACGATCCGGGCGCCCTGCTCGACCGCGTCGCGGATGTGCTCCTGCGTCCGGGCGAGCACCTCGGGGATGCAGAGCGGACCCATGTCGGTCTCCTCGTCGAGCGGATCTCCAACGGTGAGCGCCTTCGTCCGTTCGGTGAGGGCCGCGACGAACGCGTCTTTCACCGACTCGTGCACGAGGATGCGCTCGGCCGCGGTGCAGCACTGGCCGGCGAGGTAGAAGCAGCCGACGATCGCCGCGTCGGCCGCCTTCTCGAGGTCGGCGTCGGCGAGCACGATCTGGGGCCCGTTGCCGCCGAGCTCGAGCACGCGGTTCTTCAGCCCCGCGTCGCGCGCGACCTGCTCCCCCGTCCTCGACGAGCCCGTGAAGACGACCGAGGCGACCCCGGGGTGCTTGACGAGCGCGGAGCCGACGTCGCCTCGCCCGTGGACGACGTTGAGGGTGCCCGGCGGGAAGCCGGCGTCGTGGATGAGCTCCGCGAACATGTTGGCGCAGAGCGGCGCGTGCTCGGAGGGCTTCCAGACGGCCGTGCAGCCGACCGCGAGCCCGTAGACGACGGGGATGCCGGCGATGTCGACCGGGAAGTTCCAGGGCGTCACGGCGGCGACCACGCCGACCGGCTGCTGGACGACGATGATCCGCTTCGAGCCGGCCCGCTCCTGGGTCGAGGGGAGCACCTTGCCTGCGTGGCGGAGCACGTCCTCGGCGGCGCGCCGGAAGTGGTCGGCCGTGTACTCGACCATCTCCTCGCGCGACTCGCGGATCGTCTTGCCGACCTCCCGCGTGATCATCCGCGCGATCTCCTCGGCTCGCTCCAGGCAGATCGCGAAGGCGCGCCGGCAGAGCTCGACCCGCTCGAGCACCGACGTCTTGCGCCAGCTCTCGAACGCCTCGGCCGCTGCGCGGACGGCGGCGTCGACCTGCGCCTCCGAGGAGCCCGCGACCGTGCCGAGCAGCTCGCCCGTAGCGGGACTCCTCACCTCGATCTCCTCGCCGTCGCCGGCGACCCACTCGCCGCCGATGAAGGCGCCGCTTCGCGTGGCCGTCGCCATCGTCCACCTCCCGGTTCGCCTGCGCGGGAGCCTACACGGGCCTAGAATCGCGCTACCGCAGAAGAAGAAGGAGGCGTCGTCCGATGGCCCGTGACCCGAAGTACGACATCCTCTTCGAGCCGATCCAGCTCGGCCC
>JBBILK010000202.1:0-1173 GCA_037444965.1 Actinomycetota bacterium
GACGCCGCAAGCGCTCGCCGCGGGCGACCTCGATCTGTGCTTCTTCTCGGTCGGAACCGCGACGAGTCGCGAGCTCGTCCCCCGAGCCGTCGAGGGCGGAGCGGTCGTGATCGACAAGTCCGACGCGTACCGGCTCACCCCCGGGATCCCGCTCGTGGTCGCGGGCGTCAACGACGACGCCGTGCACGAGGGCGACCGGATCGTCGCCAACCCGAACTGCTCGGCGATGCAGCTGACGTGCGCGCTCAAGCCGCTCCACGAGGCTGCGGGGCTCGTCCGCGTCCGGCTGGCGACGTACCAGGCGATGTCGGGCGCCGGCGACGCGGGGATCGAGAGGCTGCGGTCGACGAAGCCGATGGAGGCCGACCTCGCGATCGACTGGGCTCCCGAGGGAGACTTCGGAGAGCTGTCGGAGGAGTACAAGCTGCGGGAGGAGACGCGGAAGATCCTCGGGCTGCCCGAGCTTCCGCTCCACGCCAGCTGCATGCGCGTGCCGGTGCTCGTCGGCCACGCCCAGGCCGTGTGGGTGGAGACGGCGGAGCCCCTCTCCCCCGAGCACGCGGCCGAGGCGCTCGCGGCCGCGCCGCACGTGACCCTCGCGGACGCCCCGACGCCCGGCCGGGTCGCCGGCACCGATCTCGTCCACGTCGGCCGGATCCGCCGCGATCCCACCGCGCGAAACGTGCTCGCCTTCCTGGTCGTCAACGACAACCTGCGCAAGGGCGCGGCGCTGAACGCGGTGCAGATCGCCGAGCTCCTGCTCGAGCGAGACCTAGCCGCGGCCTAGAAGGCCGAACGACAGCCGCTGGAGCCGTCGGCGCTGGCGCTCTGCGTGCTCCTGCTCCTCGCGGAGCCTGGTCTTCGCCCGCTCGGCGAGACGCGCAAGCTCGCGCTGCTCCTCACGCCAGCGAGCCTCGAGCTCACGATCCCTCTTCGGCCTCGCCATCCTCGTCGTCTCCCATTCGAGCAAGGACCTCGTCCAGCTTAGCGTCGATTCGCATCAGCGCCACGATGATCCCGACCACCTCCTCTCGCTCGAGCGGCAGCTCCCTGCGTGTGAACACGCCCGCATCCTGGCGCTGATCACCGCTTCCCGCAAGATGGCGAAAACGGACCCGGCTCCCCCGCCGCATGCACTCAATAGCGCTCGGGCACCGGCGCCGGCGCGACGAG
>JBBILK010000202.1:1237-5782 GCA_037444965.1 Actinomycetota bacterium
CGAGACGCGCCAGCTCGACCCGTCCCTCGACCCGCCGGGGCACGAACCCGAAGTCCCCGAGGAAGTCCGACGGGAACACGGTCCGGTGGACGAGGAACCGCTCGCGCGGGCTCGTGCCCTCCGGGTAGCGGTACCCGAAGGCCTCGATCGCCCGCAGCCTGCGGCTCCGGGCCTCGCCGATCGCCGAGAGGAAGAGGCTCTGCATCACCCAGGGGCTGGAGGGATCGACGAGGTACGCGCAGGTGATCAGGACCGCGTCCGCCGACGGAGGCCCTGCCGGGAGCTCGAACGCGCGGGGGAAGAGCTCGCTCGGCCCGTACTGGACGAAGCCGAGCAGCCGCTCCCCGTCGTCCATGTAGAGCGTCCCCCAGGAACCCCACTCCTCCTCGGCACGGTCTGCCCAGCGCCGCTTCACAGCCTGCCGGTTGCCGCGGGACTGCCAGAACGTGCAGTCGATGCACACCCGTGGAGCGTCCGGAAGGGTCGCCCCGGTCAGCGGGCGGAGACGGTAGCTCACGACCCCAGTGTAGGGATCGGCCAGCCGCCGGCAGGCCGGCCGGGGCGCAGCACGAGCTCCGTCGCTTCCGGCCGCGCGAAGAACCGGAAGGGAACGAACGTGGTGCCGAGCCCCCTCGACACGACGAGCGTCGTGCCCGGGAGGTCGTACACACCCTCGGCGTAGGGAGGGCGCAGCCCCGCGAGCCGGATCTTGCCGCCCGGGAACGGCAGGCAGATCTGGCCACCGTGGGTGTGCCCGGCGAGCACGACGTCGAAGGCCCCGTCCGGGAGGAAGTCGGCGCTCTCCGGGAAGTGCGCGAGCAGGATCCGCAGGTCGGCGTCGGCGGCGGCCAGCCGGGCGGGAGGCGACCAGCGGCTGAACGGGCCGCAGCCGACGATCTGGACCCGGCGTCCCCGCACCTCGAGCTCGGCGGCGGAATCCGAGAGCAGGGTGCCGTGGTCGCCGAGCCCCGCCAGCTCGGCTCCCCCGCTGAACGGGTCGCGGGTGACCGACACGTCGACGTTGCCGAGCACGGCGAACACGCCGTGCCGCGAGGGCAGGGCGGCCAGCGCCTCGAACAGGCTCCGCTCCCCGCGCCGGCGCGCGAGCAGGTCGCCGGTCAGCGCGACGAGGTCGGGCCTCACGGCCGTTCCGAACCGCACCGCTCGCCGCAGGGCGACCCCGTTCAGCGAGCAGGAGCCGAGGTGGAGATCGGAGAGATGGAGGATGCTGAAGCCGTCGAGCTCGCGCGGCAGGCGAGGCACCGGCACCTCGAGCCGCCTGCACGCGACCCACTGCGCCTCGAACAGCCCCCAGGCGAGCCCGGCCCCGGCAGCCGCAGCCCCGGCGGCGAGCGCCGTCCTCGCGCGCACGGGTCTACGCGCCGGGCGCGTCCGCCCGCAGCCGCTCGCGCGCCTCGCCGACGGCCCGGCGAACGAGGTCGTCGCCGCCGCTCACGCTGCCGTTTCCGCTCGCATCGAGCTGGAACGCGCGCCGCCGCGCGGAGATCACGACGGCCGCGGCCGCCGCCCCCAGCGCGAGCCAGAGCAGCTTCCGGCTCACCTCGCTACGGGGTCCCGAGCCGCTCGAGCACCGGCTGCATCGGAACCACGTGGCGCTTGAACTTCAGCTCGGCCTCCTCGAGCCCGGCCGCCACTCCGATCAGCTGGGCGAGATGGAAGATCGGCATCTGGAACCTGCGGCCGGTCTGCTTCTCGAGCTTCTGCTGCCAGGCGTCGAGCGAGAGATGGCAGAGCGGGCACGGCGTGACGATCGCGTCCGCGCCCGCCTCGAGCGCCTGCTCGATCGGCTGGATCAGCTCGCCGAGCGCCAGCTCCTCGCGGGCCTGGATGATCGGGAAGCCGCAGCACTTCACCTTCGCGGGGTAGTCGACGGCCTCGCCGCCGCAGGCCTCGATGATCGCCTCGAGCGAGCCCGGGCGGTCGGGATCGTCGAAGCCGAGCAGCTTCGAGGGGCGCAGGATCTGGCAGCCGTAGAACGGCGCGATCCTGAGACCCTTGAGGCCCTTGTGGGCGACCGCCCTCAGGCGCTCGAGGCCCTCCCCCTCGGCCGCGAGCCAGAGGAAGTGCCTCACCTCGACACCGCCGTTGTACGGGGGAGCGCCGACGGCCAGCAGGTTCTCGTTGACGCGCTCCCGCAGCCCGGGATCCCCCTTCAGCTCGAGATCGGCCTGGCGCAGGTTCAGCGTGCACACGTTGCAGATCGTCATCAGCGTCTCGGCGCCCGTCGCCTCCGCGTAGGCGAGGATGCGCGCGTTCAGGTGCAGGTAGTAGTCGGGCTCCGCCTCGTGGATGTCGCCCGCCCCGCAGCACGTGACCGACTCGAGCTCCTCCAGCTCGAGGCCCAGCTTCGGGGCGAGCGCGCGCGTGGCGCTGTCGAGCTCCTTGGCGGACAGCGAGGCGAGGCAGCCCTTGTAGTACGCGACCTTCATCTCAGGCATCCTCCTCGCTCTCGGGTAGGTACGGGACCGGAGCCGATCCCGGGCCGTAGGGCCCGCGGGCGGCCGCCTCGGCGTACGACTCGTCGTGCTTCTCGATCCGCCCGAGCGCCCGCTCGCCCTGAACGATCCCGGCCGCACCGGCGATCCCCTGGACGCGGACGACGTCGTGCAACGCCCGGGCCTCCTGCACGTCCTTCGCGACGTGCGGCGGAAACGGCAGCGGGACCTTCCCGCGCCTCGCGAGGGAGATCGCGAACTTCGTCTCCTTGAGCGCTCGGGCAAGCCCCTGGGTCTTCGGAACGAGCTCGGTCTCGCGCAGCCAGCCCGTGGTCTTCGCCGAGACGACGAACCACTTCGCGTGGCGCGCGCCCATGTCGCGGTCGATGCCGTGCTTCATCGCCTCGGCGCCGAGCTTCGCGATCGCGTCACGCGGGTCGACGCCCTTCGGGCAGCGCTCGTTGCAGAAGTAGCAGCGCGTGCAGTTCCAGATCCCGTGCTCGTCCGAGTAGGCCTCGAGCCGCTCCACCGCCGCACGGTCGCGCGGGTCGCCGACGAAGCGAAACCCCTTGGCGAGCGCGGCCGGGCCGAAGAACCCCGGATCCGACTCGAGCGAGTTGCACTCGGAGACGCAGCAGCCGCACATGATGCAGAGCGACTCCTTGTGAATCGGCTCCATCTGCTGCGGTGTGGCGAGGAACTCGGTCCGCGGCACCTCCTCGTAGCCGGTCTCGAGCCACGGCTTCATGTGCCGGATCTTCGACCAGAAGGGGCTCATGTCGACGACGAGGTCCCTGATCACGGGCAGGTTGCCCATCGCCGAGATCACGGGCACCCGGCCTTCTCTCGCGATCGGCTCCATGCGGGTCCTGCACGCCAGCACCGCGCCGCCGTCCATGCGCATCCCGCAGGAGCCGCAGATCATCATCCGGCAGCTCTTGCGGTAGGCGAGCGACCCGTCGTGGCGGTCCTTGATGATGTCGAGGACGTCGAGCAGCGTCGCCCACTCGGGCGCGTCGACCTCGTAGTCCTGGAGCCGGCGCTCGCCTCTCGCCGGGTCGTACCGCCAGATCTTCAGCGCTACCTGCACCTGCGATCCCTTCCTCGTCTCATGGGGTCGGTTTGCGGGGGAAGCTCTAGGAGCCCCCCATCAGCGAGAGCTCGGCGAGATCGGTCACCTGATCCGCGGGAGGCGGCTCCACCTCGACGGCGGTTCCGAAATCGGAGAACTCCATCGTCACCACACTCTCGGACTGCTCGGGCTCGGATCCCGGGACCTGGATCTCGGCCGTGTACGTGAGCTCCGCCTTGCGCACGAGACCGTCGCCGTCCACCCAGACGTCGACCGGGATCTCCGCGGTCCCGGTCTGCTCGATCAGCTTGTCGAGCGCGGCCCGCACCTGCTCCTGCTGGTCGGGAGGCACCTGGTCGGCGACACGGTCGAGCTCGATCGTCCCCCGGTAGTGCGTCGTGTCGACGCCGCCGACCTGCTCCGTGCCGACCTCCTCGACGGTCTCGCTCGTCGCCCTCAGGTAGTCGAGGAACTGGGTCGGGTCGCTCTGCCCGAGCTGCTGGAGCTGCGAGAGGTCGAAACCCGTCTCCGCGCCGAGGGTCGCCGGGTCGAGCTTGATCCAGGGCTTCGCGTCGGGGAGGAACGCCGAGAGCAGCGGGAACTTCATGTACATGACCGTGCCGTCGAAGATCGCCTCGACCGGGTCGTCGGCGGCCGGGAGGCCGAGGCTCGCGAACAGCTCGCCGAAGTCGTACGTCACCTTGCCCTTGCGGTTCGCGTAGTCGAAGACCCCCTGGCCCGTGAAGGTGACGGGCTCCGGCTGCACCGCTGGCGGGAGCTGCGTCGTGAAGGTGAACGCCACCTTGGAGGTCCCCGCGTCCGCCGTGTCGGCCGCCGCCGAGACGAGCACGCCGGCGGCGCCCTGCGCCGCGGTCGTCGGCGCCGGAGCAGACTCCTGGCCGCCACCGCAGGCGGCGACGACGAGCGCGCTTGCCGCCGCTGCGGCGGCAAGGAGCGCCCGCATCAGTACTTCCGCTCCTGCGGCTGCCACTTCGTGATCGTGACCGGCTTGTAGCC
>JBBILK010000203.1:0-5761 GCA_037444965.1 Actinomycetota bacterium
CGGCGAGCGACGACGGCCGGACGAGGGTCTCGATCACGCGCTGGTCGGTCGTCGAGCCCGCCTTGCGCCCGGTCGCGACGATCCGGACGTACTGCGACTCGGCGCTCGGCGGAGTGACCTGCAGGCTGTACTCGTACCCGTTCGGAATCTGCCGCCAGGCGTCGCTGCCGTTCGGGTACGTCCAGGTCAGGTCGTAGGTCCAGGCGGTCCCAGCCGTGACCAGTGTTCCTCCGGGCTCCTGCCTCGTCGCCTCGCCCGGATGGACGTAGTGCAGGTAGTAGGTGCGATCGTCGACGAGCTTCGCGATGTAGTCGTCGATCCCCGCCTCGGCCGCCTGGAACGCCGTCTCGCGCGTGACCGCGTCGGCGCTGCGGTCGGCCTCCCCGCTGACCGTGTTGATGAGGAGGAGCGAGATCAGGCTCGTGAGAGCGACGACGAAGACGACGAGCACCATCGCGACGCCCCGCTCTTGACGGACGGCGGCACGCCTCGTCACGTCGGCACCTCCGTCGTTCGCAGGGTCACGCTCGTCGAGTAGGTGGACTGTCGTGCCGGCTCGGCCAGCGTTGCGACACTGACGCTGATCGTCACCGTCCGCACCTCGCTCGGAGTCGACGTCGCGGCGCCGTTCTCGTCGAAGTAGGTGAACACGGTCGTGTTCTGGATCGAGCTAGCCTCGGTCGACCAGGCCCCGAGAGCCGGGATCGACCACGGCGGTCCGTCGGTGTCGGTGCTGGTGGCGAACGCGCGCTGGAGCTCGCCGTTCACGAGCTGGTAGGAGATCCGGCGCAGGTGGAAGGGCGTCTGGCGATCGGGCGAGAGGAACGTGATCTGCGTCGAGCCGATGCTCTCGATCGGGAATGCGTCCTCGTCCCCCGTGTATGCCTGCCGGAGATCCGCCGCGAGCCGGTCGACCGCGGCACGCGCCTCGGTCTGCTGCGTGCTCGCCTCCTCGACCTGCTTCCCGTGCATGATCCCCCTGCCGACGACGAGCGCGAACGCGGCGAAGAGAACGCCGAGGACGGCGATCGTGGCCAGCATCTCGGGCAGGGTGAAGCCATCCTGGTCGCGACCGCGGAGACGGCGCCGGTGCGTCACAGCGGGCATGTCGAGAGAGCGAACGCGATCGACAGGTTGGTCGTGCCGCTGTTGACGGTCACGGAGGTGTTCTGGTTGCTCTTCGGGTTCGAGACGCTGCACTTGTACGCCTTGACCGTGTAGCCCGAGCCGACCGGCACGTTCGTGAAGGTGACGTTGCCGCTCGAGTTGGTCGTGCCGGAGCGCGAGATCGACATCGGGCCGAGAGTGAGCGTGACCGTCGCTCCACTGACGTTGCTGCCGTTGCGCTTCACGTTCACGACCAGGGTGCCGGTCGGGAGGGCCAGGTTGACGTTGGTCGTCGAGCCGGCGTTGACGGTCTGGTTCGTCGCCGTCGCGCTCTGGCCGCTCTTCGTCGCCGTCACCGTGTAGCCCGAGCCGGCCGGAACGTTGATGAACGTGACGTTCCCGTTCGAGTCCGTCGTCCCCGAGACCGAGATCGACATCGGTCCGCCCGTGAGCGTCACGGTCGCGCCGGAGACGTTGACTCCGGCCCACTTCACGTTCACGGCAACGGTGCCGGTCGGCAGCGCCAGCGCAACGTTCGTCGTCGAGCCGGCGTTGACGGTCTGGTTCGTCGCCGTCGCGCTCTGGCCGCTCTTCGTCGCCGTCACCGTGTAGCCCGAGCCCGCGGGAACGTTGACGAAGGTGACGACGCCGCTCCCGCTCGTCGTGCCCGAGACAGAGATCGACATCGGGCCGCCCGTGAGCGTCACCGTCGCCCCCGAGGCTGGGCTGCCGGCCCATGTCACGGTCGCCGTCAGGGTGCCGGTCGGCAGCGCGAGATCGACGTTCGTCGTGGTGCCGAAGCTGACGGTGACGTCCGACGCGGTGGCGCTCTGGCCGCTCTTCGTCGCCGTCACCGTGTAGCCGGTGCCGGACGGGACGCCGGTGAACGTGGCAACGCCGCTCGCATCCGTCGTCGCCGAGAGCGAGACGGACTGGGGACCGCCGGTGAGCGTCACGTCCGCACCCGCGACGGGCAACCCGCCCCAGGTGACGGTGGCCGTGACTCCGCCGACGTCGGGCAGCGTCAGCGTGAAGTCGGAGTCGAGGTCGGTCGGGTAGTTGTCCGGGACGTACTGCGTGACGGAAGGCGCCGCCGCTCCTCCCGCCACCGCCGAGACGGTGTACTCGAGCCCCGGGACGACCGTCTCGCCGTTGATCGTCGTGATCGTGAGCGGCGTGCCCGTGTAGCCGAACGTCTGCAGCCCGCGAGAGGACGAGACCGTCACGGTGGCGTCGCCGCCGTACGACCCTCCCGTCGCGTCGTCGACGTAGACGTGGATGGTCGCCGGCTTGTAGATGCGCAGCGCCGTGTCGAACGTCTGGCCCGGGGCCAGCTGGACGTGCGCGGACGCCCCGGGCGGGACGTCGTCGCTCAGGATGTCGTAGCCGCTCGGGAGCGCGAGCGTGAGGTCGTAGTACGCCTGCGGCCCGCTGACGGGGTTCGCGGTGAGCGCGGCGAACGTGACGATGCCGGTCGAGTCGGTGACGTCGCTGCGAGGCGCGCTCGGGCCGGTTCCCAGCGTCACGCTGACGTCGGTCACCGGTGTGTTGAGCGCGTAGTCGACCACCTGTGCGTTGACGATCGCGTAGTTGATGCCACCGTACGGCGCCCGTGCCGGAGGAGCGACGTAGGTCACCTGGCGGGCAAGCTGCTTCGAGTCGCTCGTCCGCGTCACGGTGACGGTCACACGCTTGTAGTTCGCCGCCGTCGTGTAGCTGAGCGGGCTCGGGTCGTTGACGTACGAGATCTGCGTCGTCACGGTCGCGTTGAGACCGCTGACGCTGACCGTCTCGGTCGCATCGACTGTCCCCGGCGGGTTCCCGCTCACGAGACCGACCTGGTCGTACGGCAGCCGCCTGATCGACTCGATCTGGTCCCGGGCGACTTGCTCGGCGATCGTTCGCTGCCGCGAGAGCTTGTGCGAGGAGATCGACGAGGTGAGCGTGGTGACGAGCGCGGTCGCCACCATCAGAAACAGGACCATCGCGAGCACCGCTTCGATGAGGCTGATCCCGGCCTCGCTGCGAAACCGCGATCGCCTCAGTCGAGCGACGCTCGTGAGGCCCAGATGCCTGAACACCCTGCTCGTGCTTCGGCAGCACGATTTCCGGCCTTGAGCCCCCGTTGGGTGAAGTTCCGCTCTCATCCCCCTCTCACGGTGGGATAGGCAGCCCGGCCGGAACATCCCCCGGAATGAGGAACCCGCGCGGGCACTACGATGTCCCGCCGTGGCAGACGCGATCGGCGCACCGCTCGACGTCCTCTCGGAGGACGACCTCGCGAGGATCGAAGAGCAGGCCCTCCGGCTCCTCGAGGAGATCGGAACGCGGGTCGACCACCCGGCCGCCCGGGAGCTCCTCGCCGCCGCCGGCCTCGATGTCGAGGGCGAGGTCGTCCGCTGGGATCGCGGCTTCGTCCTCGAGGCGGCGGGGAAGGCGCCGGCCTCGTTCACGCTGCGGTCGCGAACCCCTGAGCGCTCGCTCACGATCGGCGGCGACCTGCCGGTGTACGCTCCGTCGGGCGGGGCGCCGTTCTGCGCCGACCTCGAGCGGGGGCGCCGCCCGGGCACGCTCGCAGACCACGTCGAGCTCGTGAAGCTCGGCCATGCCGCGGAGCTGCTCTGCTGCCTCCAGAGCGGCACCTGCGAGGCGAGCGATCTCCCGGAAACGACTCGCCACCTGGACCTGGACTACTCGATCCTCCGCTGGTCGGACAAGCCCTACGTCTGCTACGGGACGTCCGCGGAGAAAGCGGCCGACGCAGTCGCGCTCGCGGCGATCGCCTGCGGCGGCCGCGACGCGATCGCGGAGACGCCGGCGATCATCGGCGTCGTCAACCCGAACAGCCCGCTCGTCTGGGACGGCGCCATGGTGGGCGCCCTCGTCGCGTGGGCAGAGGCCGGGCAGGCGATCGCGGTGACGCCGTTCCTGCTCGCCGGAGCGACCGCGCCCGTGTCGATCGCAGCCGGCCTCTCCGTCCAGGTCGCCGAGGCGCTGTCCGGAGTCGTGCTCGCCCAGGCGGTGAGACCGGGGACGCCCTGCCTCTTCGGCTCCTTCTTCGCGGGAGTCGACATGCGGAGCGGGAGCCCGACGTTCGGCGGTCCGGAATCGGTGCTCGCCACCCTCGCCGGCGGTCAGCTCGCGCGGCGCTACGGGCTCCCCTACCGGGGCGGGGGCGGGCTCTGCGCGGCGAACGCGCTCGACGCCCAGGCCGCGGCCGAGACGCTGATGACGCTCTGGGCGACGCATCTCGCGGGCAGCGACTTCGTGCTCCACGCCGCGGGCTGGCTCGAGGCCGGGCTGACCACGTCGTACGAGAAGCTCGCGCTCGACCACGAGGTGCTCCGCATGTTCCGGCGCCTCGGCAAGGGCATCGACGTGGGTGCCGAGGAGCTCGCCTGGGACGCGCTCCGCGAGGAGGGGCCGGGCGGCATGTTCCTCGCCTCCGAGCACACCGTCGCCCACTTCCGCGACTGGCTGTTCGCGAGCCCGCTCTTCCGCTCCGAGAACTTCACGACGTGGGAGCAGCGAGGCGCCGCCACAGCCGATCGAGTCGCGACCGCCGAGTGGAAGCGGCTGCTCGAGAGCTACGAGGACCCCGGCCTCGACGCGAGCGTCGACGAGGCGCTCCGCGAGCACGTCGAGCGGCGGAAGCGGGAGCTCGAACGGTGAGCACGCCGAGCAGCGAGGAGCTCGCGCGCCGGGTCTCGAACTGGGGCCGGTGGGGCCCCGGCGACGAGCTCGGGACGGTCAACTACGTCACCGCGGAGAAGCGGGTAGCGGCGGCCCGGCTCGTGCGCAGAGGCGAGGTGTTCTCGCTCGCGGTCGACCTCGAGCCCGACACGCCGCAGTTCAAGGCGTCGTACCGCCTCAACCCGCAGCGCTCGATGGTCGCCACGGGCAGCGACGTGAAGACAGGCCGCCAGGCGGCGTACGGGATCCCCGGGCACGGCTTCGCCGACGACCTGGTCGTGATGTCGCTCCAGGCCGCCACGCAGTGGGACTCGCTCGCCCATGTCTTCCACGACTACAAGATGTACAACGATCGCGACTGCGAGCTCGTCGGCGCCAAGGGGGCCGCGGCAAATGCGATCGACGTGCTCCGCGACCGCGTCGTGACGCGAGGCGTCCTCGCCGACGTCGCCGGGCACCTCGGCGTCGAGGCGCTCGCCCCCGATCACCACGTCACGGTCGAAGAGCTCGAGGCGACGCTCGCGGCTCAGGGCGTCGCCGCCGGTTCCGGTGACGTCCTGCTCGTCCGCACCGGCCATCTCGGCCGGATCCGGCGGGAGAACGCCTGGCACGCCTTCGTCGAGCACGACGAGCCCGGCCTCGGCCAGGACAGCCTGCCCTGGCTCCACGAACGTGAGATCGCGGCCGTTGCCGCCGACAACTGGGCCTTCGAGGTGATCCCGAGCCGCGCGTCGCTCCCGCTTCCGATCCACACGATCGGGATCGTCTACATGGGGCTCCTGGTCGGCGAGATCTTCGAGCTCGACGCGCTCGCGGAGGACTGCCGCAGGACCGGCGTCTGGGAGTTCCTCTTCAGCGCGCCCCCGCTCCCCTTCACGGGCGCGGTCGGCTCGCCGGTCAACCCGCTCGCGATCGTGTAGCGAGCGTCAGAGGTACAGGAGCATGCGCGCGTTGCCGAGCG
>JBBILK010000204.1:0-5740 GCA_037444965.1 Actinomycetota bacterium
CGTGGCTCGGCGCCTTCCTCCCCAACTTCACCGCGCTGATGGCGAGCGGCGTCTACCGGATCCCCCGGATCGAGGTCGAGGCCGTCTCGGTCGTCACCAACACGACGCCGGTCGGCGCGTTCCGGGGCGCCGGCCGCCCGGAGGCAACCCAGGCGATCGAGCGCGGGATCGACCTCTTCGCCGCCGAGGCGGGTCTCGATCCCGCCGACGTGCGGCGCCGGAACTTCGTCCCGGCCGACGCGTTCCCGTTCTCGACCGCCTCCGGAGCCCGCTACGACTCGGGAGACTACGCGCGGGCGTTCGAGCTCGTGCTCGAGACGGCCGGTTACGGGGCGCTCCGGGACGAGCAGCGGCGGCGGCGCGAGGACGGCGGGCCGCGCCAGCTCGGCATCGGCCTCAGCGCCTACGTCGAGATCACGGCCGGCCTGCCCGAGACGGAGTTCGGGGCGGTCGAGATCACCCCGGAAGGAACCGCCGTGCTCAGAACCGGCTCCTTCTCGCACGGGCAGGGGCACGAGACGACGTTCGCGATGATCGTCGCCGAGCGGCTGGGGCTGCCGGTGGAGGCGGTGCGCGTCGTGAAAGGTGATACGGACGACGTTCCCAGAGGCACGGGGACGTACGGCTCGAAGTCGACGCAGCTCGGCGGGACGGCGGCCGGCCAGGCGGCCGTCGAGGTCGCCGACCGCGCACGGAGGCTGGCTGCCGAGATCCTCGAGACGAGCGTCGACGACGTCGTGCTCGATCTCGACGGCGGACGCTTCCACGTCGCCGGGGCGCCGCAGACGTCGCTCGCCTGGCCGGAGCTGGCCCGGCGCCTCGACGAGGCCGGGCGGCTCGCCGAGCTGCAGGTCGAGAGCGAGTTCAAGGCCGACAGCCCGACCTTCCCGTTCGGAGCGCACGTCGCCGTCGTCGAGGTCGACACCGAGACGGGCTCGGTGGAGCTCGTTCGCCACGTCGCCGTCGACGACGCCGGCCGCATCATCAACCCCGTGATCGCCGAGGGACAGGTGCACGGCGGCGTCGCGACGGGGATCGCGCAGGCTCTCTACGAAGAGGTCCTCTACGACGCGTTCGGCAACCCGCTGACGGGCAGCTTCGCCTCGTACGGCTTCCCCTCCGCGGCCGAGCTCCCGTCGTTCGAGTTCGTCGAGCTGGAGACGCCGACGCCGGTCAACGCGCTCGGCGCGAAGGGGATCGGCGAGTCGGGCACGATCGGGGCAACGCCGGCCGTCCACAACGCGGTCGTGGACGCGCTCGCGCCGTTCGGTGTCCGCCACCTGGACATGCCCGCGAACGGCGAGCGGGTGTGGCGGGCGCTGCACGGCTCGCGGGAATAGCTCGACGCCCGTCTCGTTGAACACCCGAGACGGCCGAGCAACGAGCGAGGAGGACCGATGGCTGTGAGCGTTCCCGACCCGCGCCGCTGGAAGGCGCTCGCCGTGCTCGGGATCGCCTACCTGATGGTCGTCCTCGACGTGTCGGTCGTGAACGTCGCGCTGCCCTCGATCCAGAGCGACCTCGAGTTCGCCCCCGAGGACCTGCAGTGGGTGATCAGCGGCTACGCGCTCACCTTCGGCGGCTTCCTGCTCCTCGGCGGCCGCCTGGGCGACCTGCTCGGACGCAGGCGCCTGTTCATGATCGGCCTCGCCCTGTTCGCGCTCTTCTCGCTGCTCTGCGGGTTCGCCGTCTCCTCGGGCATGCTGATCGCGGCGCGCGCGCTGCAGGGCGCGGCGGGCGCGATCCTCTCGCCGTCCGTGTTCTCGATCGTGATGGTCACGTTCGAGGAAGGGCCGGAGCGGAACAAGGCACTCGGCATCCTCGGTGCGATCGCCGGCTCCGGCGCTGCGATCGGCGTGCTGCTCGGCGGCGTCTTCACCGAGTACACGGGCTGGGAGTGGATCTTCTTCATCAACGCGCCGATCGCGGCCACGGCGCTCGTCTTCGTTCGCCGGTTCGTGCGCGAGAGCCGCAACGAGGAGCTCCGCCGCCACTTCGACACCCTCGGGGCCGTGACCATCACTGCGGCCCTCATGCTCCTCGTCTACGCCCTCACCCAGGCGAACAACGCCGGCTGGGGCTCGGCGCAGACGATCGGGCTCCTGCTCGGCTCCGCCGCGCTGCACGCCGCGTTCCTCGTGATCGAGGTCCGCTCGCCGTCCCCGCTCGTTCCGTTGCGGTTCTTCCGCCGCCGCACTCCGACCGGGGCCAACATCGTCGGCTTCGGCCTCGGGACGATGGTCTTCGGGATGTTCTTCCTGCTCTCGCTGTACCAGCAGCAGGTGCTCGGCTTCTCCGCGCTCGAGACGGGGATCGGCTACCTCGCTGTCGCGCTGAGCGCGATCGCGGCCTCGGGAATCGCGCAGGCGCTCGTGACGAAGGCGGGCGTGAAGCCGGTGCTGATCGTCGGCATGCTGCTCCTCGGCGGCGGCCTCCTCTACTTCACGCAGATCTCCGTCGACGGCTCGTACCTCGGCGACCTGCTGCTCGGCTTCCTTGCGATCGGCGTCGGCATGGGCTTCGCCTTCGTCCCGATCTCGATCGCGGCCCTCGCGGGCGTGCCCCCGCTCGAGGCCGGCCTCGCCTCCGGTCTCATCAACACGTCCCAGCAGATCGGCGGGGCGCTCGGCGTCGCGATCATGACCACCGTGGCGACGACCCGCACGGACAACCTGCTCGGTGAGGGAACCGACCAGCTCGTCGCCCTCACCGACGGGTTCAGCCTCGCCTTCTGGGTCGGCGTCGCCTTCGCGGGGATCTCGCTGCTCGCCACCCTGATCGCCCTCAAGCGAACCGATCTGCAGGTCGCCCCGGCCGGCGCGCCGGTGGGGTAGCTCCCCGCGCTCCGACTCAAGATCGACCTCGCCGCCGCCGATGTACGTGACGGTGGCTACATACTCGCGGAACCTCGACGGCGACCCCGCACGGGACGAGCTGAGTCGCCAGAACGACGAGCTCGCGGCACTCAACGAGACCGCGCTCGCGCTGATCGACCGGCTCGACCTCGAGAGCGTGCTCGAGGCGATCGTGGTGCGGGCCGGCGCCCTCGTCGGCTGCCCGGACGGCTGGATCTCGCTGCGGGAGCCTGACTCGGAAACCCTGGTCACCCGGATCGGTACCGGCGTCTTCGTCGACTGCGTCGGCGACCGGGTCACACGAGGCGAGGGAATCGGCGGCCACGTGCTCGCCTCCGGCGAGCCGGTCGCCGTCGACGACTACCGCAGCTGGCTCGGGCGCTCGGTCGCCAACGACGCGCTGTCGCTGGGGGCCGTTGCCGGGGTTCCCCTCTGCGCCGGCTCCGAGGTGATCGGCGTCCTCGGGCTCGCCCGCGCCGGGACCGCTCAGCGCTTCGAGGCGGGCGAGCTCGAGCTCTTGACCCGGTTCGGCCGGCTCGCGTCGCTCGCGCTCGAGAACGCGCGCCTCTACGCCGAGGCGCAGCGTGAGCTCGAGGAGCGGCGCAGGGCAGAGGAGGAGCTCCGGTCGGCCCTCGCCAGCCTGCGCCGGTCCGACGAGGAGCTGCGACTGACGAGAGAGCAGATGATCCGGCGGCTCGCGCACGCAGCAGAGTTCCGGGACGCCGAGACGAGCCGCCACGTCGAGCGCATGGGTCGCTACGCCGGCCTGCTCGCCCGCCGGCTCGGTCTCGACGACCGTCGCTGCGAGCTCCTGAAGACGGCGAGCCCCCTCCACGACATCGGCAAGATCGGGATCTCGGACTCGGTTCTCCGCAAGCGGGGGCTCCTGACGGAGGCGGAGCGCCGGGAGATGGAGCGCCACGCCGAGATCGGCTACCGTCTGCTCGCCGAGTCGGGCTCGGAGCTGCTCGAGCTCGCCGCCACGATCGCCTGGACCCATCACGAGCGCTTCGACGGGACGGGTTACCCGCGCGGCCTCGCGGGCGAGACGATTCCGCTCGAGGGGAGGATCGCCGCGGTTGCAGACGTCTTCGACGCGCTGACGAGCGACCGCCCCTACCGCCCGGCGTTCGCTCCCGAGGAGGCCGTTCGGATCATGCTCGAAGGGCGCGGGTCGCACTTCGACCCGAAAGTCCTGGACGCGTTCCTCGACGCGCTCCACGAGGCGCAGGACGGCGAGCAGCACGAGACCGGAACGCCGAGCCCGGGCGTGCTCCCGGTGTCCGACGTCGGCTCGCCTCCCCGGGACACGCTCACAGTGGCGGCGCTTCGGACGGCGGCCGACGAGGCAAGCCGTCTCCTCGCCGCCGCCTCGCACGATCGCCAGGCGATCGACGCGGCCCTCGGGCGGCTCCGGGAGCTCGTGCCGGAGCTGCTCGTCAGCGTCTACGCCCGCGAGCACGATCGCCTCTGGTGCGTCGCTCAACGGGGCTACGACGAGGTCCGCGACGGCTACCGGCTCGATCAGGGGATCATGGGTCGCGCCGTTCGCACCGGGCAGGTGCAGCTGATCGCGGACGTGAGCCGTGACGGAGATTTCATCGAGGCCGCGCCCGAGATCCTCTCCGAGCTCGCGATCCCCTTCGGCGACGGCCTCGGGGTCTTCAACGTCGAGACGCGCCGGCTCGAGCTCCCGCCCGAGGCCGTCGGCGCGTTCGACCGGCTCGCGCGGGCGCTCGGCTCGAAGGTGGCCGCCCTCGGCACCGGCATCCGGGTCGACCTGGGGTCGCTCGCGCGGCTCTTCGTCTACGCCGGCTCGCTCAAGGGCGAGGGCGAGATCGCCGAGTTCTCGACCCGCACGCTCGGGCGTCTCCTCGACCTGGACGCCGCGCAGCTCAACCTCTGTCGCAACGACACCGGGTACGTGCTCGCAAGCTTCTGGCGCGGCTCGGATTCCGACGTCGAACCGCTTGCGCCGTCCCGCCTCGACCAGATCGCCCGACTCGTCGATCCCACCGGCGCCGCGTACAACATCCTCGACCTGCGCTCGGTCCACCTCGAGAGCGGGCCCGACGAGGGCTGGCCCTGGCTCCTCTGGCTGCCGCTCGAGGTCGCGGGCGGCCGCGTCGGCGTCCTCGTCGGGCGATCCGAGAAACGGCTCAGCGTCGAGCCCGCGAACGTCGAGGCGGCGACGCTCTTCGCGCCACATGCCGCCGCGCTGATCGACGCCGCCCAGGCGATCCGGCGCGAGCAGCGCGTGGCCGTGACCGACTCGCTCACCGGCCTCCTCAACCGCCGCGGCTTCGAGCAGCGTTTCCGCGAGGAGATCAAGCGGGCCGAGCGAGCCGGACGCGAGCTCGGGGTCGTGATCCTCGACTGCGACGGTCTCAAGGCGATCAACGACCGCGGCGGCCACCAGCTTGGCGACAGCGTCCTCGTTCGCATCGCCCGCTGCCTGAAGACGCAGAAGCGGGCGGGCGACATCGCGAGCCGGCTCGGAGGCGACGAGTTCGCGGTCCTCCTGCCCGAAGTCAACGGTGACGGCGCCGTGCTCGCGGCCGAGCGGCTGCGCCGCAGCATCGTCGCGCAGGTGCTCGAGGACGGGCAGCTCGTGACCGCGACCTTCGGCGTCGCCGTCTACCCCGCCGACGGGAAGACGCCGGGCGCCCTGCTCCGGGCCGCCGACCAGGCGCTCTACCTCGCCAAGGCGGCCGGGCGGAACCGCACCGGCGTCTTCGGCCAGCCCGAGCCGGTCGGCTAGGCGCTCGCCCGCCAGTCGACGTCGGAGAGCGACGCGAGCGCGAGCAGCAGCGAGTGGGTGCCCCTGCGGCCGTGGCCCTGGGCCTCGAGGGCGACGTAGAGCTGGTGCGCGAGCGCGAGGCCCG
>JBBILK010000205.1:0-2602 GCA_037444965.1 Actinomycetota bacterium
CAGACACCTGCATGGAGCTCGAGCTGCCCCTTCGCGGCGCCGACGACAGCGTCCGGACGGAAGCCGAACTTCTGCTGCAGGTCCTTGAGCGGCGCGGAGGCGCCGAAGGTGTGCATCCCGATCACCCGACCGGTCGCGCCGACGTAGCGCTCCCAGCCGAATGTCGAGGCTTGCTCGACGGCGACGCGTGCCGTCACTTCCGGCGGCAGGACCCGCTCGCGATACTCGACGGGCTGGCGCTCGAAGAGCTCCCAGGAGGGCATCGAGACGACGCGCGCCTTGATGCCTTCGGCGGTGAGCTGCTCGTGGGCGAGGACGGCCAGCGAGACCTCGGTGCCCGTGCCGATCAGGATCACGTCCGGCTCGGCGTCCTCGGCGTCCGCGAGGACGTAGGCGCCGTGCTGGAGCCCGGCCGCCGACGCGTAGCGCGTGCGGTCGAGGGTCGGCATGTTCTGGCGCGAGAGGATCAGCGCGACCGGGTCGTGCTGGAGCTGCATGATCACGCGCCAGGCCTCGGCGACCTCGTTCGCGTCGCCCGGGCGAATCGTGATCAGGCCGGGCATCGCGCGGAGGGCCGCCAGCTGCTCGATCGGCTGGTGCGTCGGGCCGTCCTCGCCGACCCCGATCGAGTCGTGCGTGAAGATCGAGATCGTCGGGATCTCCATGATCGCCGAGAGCCGGGTCGGCGTGCGCGCGTAGTCGGAGAAGATGAGGAAGCCCGAGCCGAAGGGGCGCAGCTTCGAGAGCGAGAGCCCGTTCAGGATCGCACCCATCGCATGCTCGCGGATGCCGAAGTGGAGGTTGCGGCCGAGGTAGCTACCGGACTCGAGGTCGCCCGCGCCGTCGAAGGTGAGCCGCGTCTTCGTCGAGGGCGTGAGGTCGGCTGAGCCGCCGAGCAGCCACGGCACGCGTTGCGCGATCGCGTTGAGGACCTTGCCGGACGCTTCGCGTCCGGCTAGACCGGCTGGGTCGGGAGGGAACTCGGGAATCCGTGCATCCCAGCCATCCGGGAGCTCTCGGCGTTGCATCTTCAGCAGCTGGTCGGCCAGCTCGGGGTGCTCGTGCCGGTACCGCTCGAAGCGCCCGAGCCAGGCTTCGCGGAGCTCCCTCCCGCGCTTTGCGATCCCGGCCTCGAAGTGCTCTCGCACGCCGTCCGGGACGAGGAACGTGGCGTCCTCCGGCCAGCCGTACCGCCGCTTGGCCGCGCGGACCTCCTCGTCCCCGAGCGGCTCTCCGTGGGCGGCCGAGGTGTCCTGCTTGTGCGGCGCCCCGTAGCCGATATGGGAGTCGACGATGATCAGCGTCGGGCGTTCCTGCTCCCTCTTGAACACCTCGAATGCCCTGGCGAGCAGCTCGAGGTCGTTCGCGTCGCCGACGCGGGTGACGTTCCAGCCGTGCCCGATGAAGCGGGCGGCGACGTCCTCGGAGAAGGCGAGCGAGGTCGGGCCCTCGATCGTGATGCGGTTCGAGTCGTAGATCCAGCAGAGGTTGTCGAGCCCGAGGTGCCCGGCGAGCGACGCCGCCTCGGCCGAGACCCCTTCCATCATGCAGCCGTCGCCGGCGAGGGCGTAGACGTCGAAGTCGAAGAGCTCGAAGCCCGGGCGGTTGAAGTGGGCTGCCTGCCACTTCGAGGCGATCGCCATCCCGACCGAGGTCGCGACGCCGTTCCCGAGCGGGCCGGTCGTCGTCTCGACCCCGGAGGTCCAGCGGTACTCCGGGTGCCCGGGGCAGCGCGAGTCGAGCTGCCGGAACGCCTCCAGGTCGGCGAGCGAGACGGAGAGGCGGCCGTCACAGACCTCGTACGCCGGGTTCACCGCCTTGACGCCCGTCAGGTGGAGGATCGAGTAGAGAAGGGTCGAGGCATGCCCCATCGAGAGCACGAACCGGTCGCGGTTCGGCCAGATCGGATCGCCCGGGTCGAAGCGCAGGTGGTTCTGCCACAGCTCGTAGACAACGGGCGCCATCGCCATCGGCGTTCCTGGATGGCCCGAGCCCGCCTGCTGGACGGCGTCCATGCAGAGCGTGCGGATCGTGTTGATGCAGAGCGTGTCGGTGCCTTGAGTTGTCATCCGGACCTCCCGCAGTGGGGGACGTTCGGGCCAGCAGTCCCCCCGGGGACGGCAAGCGTTACGCCGGGCGGGCGGCCTGTAACGGAGACCGAGGTGTCGAGTCTGCGGCGGCATGGCCGACTTCACGAGCTTCGCCGTGGTCGCGGCGGTGGCGTTCGGCGTCCCCCTTGCTCTCGGCCTCGTGCCCGGGCTCCCGATCCCGTCACTCGTGCTCGAGCTCGCCGCCGGCATCGTCATCGGCCCCCAGGTGCTCGGCTGGGCCGAGTACGACACGGCCGTTCAGGTGATGTCGATCGTGGGCGTCGCCTTCCTGCTCCTGCTCGCCGGTCTCGAGATCGACGTCAACGGCCTGCGCGGCAGGGTTCTCACGTTGACCCTGGTCGGCTTCGCCGTCTCGTTCGCGATCGCCCTCGCCGCCGGCTACGGCCTGGAGGCAGGAGGGCTCGTCGACGAGGGCTTCCTCGTCGCGATCGTCCTCTCCGCGACCGGGCTCGGGGTGATCGTCCCGATCATGAAGGACACGGGGACGATCT
>JBBILK010000205.1:2631-5740 GCA_037444965.1 Actinomycetota bacterium
GGCCGCTGATCACCGCGATTCTCTTGAGCGGTTTCGCCGGGGCGTCGATCGCCGAGATCGCGACGATCGTCCTCCTCTCGCTCTTCTACGGCGAGTCCGAGAGTGGCCTCGGCGGCCGCCTCGTCCTCTTCGGCGGCTTCGTGCTGCTCCTGCTCGTGGTCGCGCTCGTCATCGTCGGGGTCGAGCACGTGCACCGGATCTCTGCCGCGCTCGTCCGGCTGATGGACACGAGCGCCCAGATCCGGGTGCGCGGCACCGTCCTGCTCCTCGGTCTCCTGCTCGTCGCCGCGTCCCAGCTCGGCCTCGAGGCGATCCTCGGGGCGTTCGTCGCCGGGGTGATCCTCAGGGTCACGGACAGGGACGCGGCGATGACCCACACCGGCTTCCACCACAAGCTCGAGGCGGTCGGGTTCGGCGTCTTCATCCCGTTCTTCTTCGTCGCGAGCGGCCTTCGCTTCGACGTCGACGCCCTCTTCGCGAGCGGCTCGACGATCGCCATGATCCCGATCTTCCTCGCGGCACTGCTCGCAGCCCGCGGCCTGCCGGCGCTCGTGTACCGGAGGCTGCTCCCGGGCAGGCAGATCCTTCCCGCGGCGCTCCTGCAGGCAACGTCGGTGTCGTTCATCGTGGTGGCGACGACGATCGGCGTCGAGCTCGGTACGATCGGCGAGGGGACGGCCGCCGCGTTCGTCGCCGCGGGCCTTCTCTCCGTCGTCGTCTTCCCGCTCGGCGCGCTCGTCCTGCTCCGCGGGAGCGCCGGCCCCGCGGGCGGGCCGCGGGCCGCCGTCGCTCCGCGCGTCGCGGCACGCTAGGCGCGAACCTGCAGCCTGGCGCAGCGCTCGGCGCTCTCGTTCTCCTTACGGTCGATCGCGATCACGCAGAAGCGGTAGCTGCCCGCGACGGTGGGCGCACGCGTCTTCACCGATTCGGTCACGCCGGTCGCCGGGCCGAAGCCGGTCGTGATCCGCTTGACGACCCGGCCCTTCGCGTTCAGGATCCGGATCCGCTCCATCGTCTCGCCCTTGTTGTCCTCGACCGCGTAGCGCAGCACGACTCGGTCGCGGGCGGCCGCGCGGGCAGGGAAGGCTCGCACGGTGGGATCGGTCGCGTCACAGGAGGGGTAGGTGAACGAGCCGATCCGCGTCGACCAGCCTCGCTCGGCCGTCGCCTTGTAGTACTCCTGCGTGTACCAGAACGTGCAGTCGTCGGTCGGATCGACGGTCATGTCGCTGTAGTCGCCCCAGCGGCCGGCCGGATGGGTCTGGGAGCCGCCACCTTCGGCCAGGGTGCCTTCGCCGAGGGTCATCTGACCGAGCGGATCGTCCGCGAGCCGGCCGGTGTAGCGGATCGAGGGGTACTGGTCCGCGGACGAGACCGAGTAGCCGAGGGCGACGTTGCCGTTCCCATCCATCGCGATCGAGCCCATCCAGCGGTGCACGGCGTCTGGCGCGAACGTGCCTTGCTGATAGACGGTCGGCGTGCCCCGCGGGTTGCGGAGCTCGTACCAGCGGACGCCGGCGCGGTCCTCGCCGGCGTCCACCGTGTGGTTGACGACGAGCGACTCGTGGTCGCCGAAGTTCCGATAGGCGAGCCGGAACATGAGGCGCTCTCCGAGCGTGTCGAGGGGCTGGAAGGTTCCCTTCTGAGGAATGCAGTTGCCGAAGCCGCAGAGCTCGGCGTCGTAGGGGGCGGTCGGAATCACGACGGGGCCGCGGAACGTCGAGCTGCCCGGGCTCGACCAGTCGACGTGGAAGCGGAACAGGTGCAGCTCGTTCTTGAAACCGGTGAACAGGTCGACGCCGAGCGCAACGAAGAAGTTCGGTGCTCCGGCGGGAGGAAGCGTCGAGCCGTCGAGGTCGGACGGGAGGAGGCTGAACAGGTTCGGGTACTGCTGCCAGAGGTTGAAGTAGACCATCCTCGCGTTCGGGTCTCCCGCGAGCATCCGCTCGCGCTCGAAGGCGACGACCCCGACCCCGGAGAAGAAGAGCTCGGGCTGGGCGAACTGGTTCACCGACAGGTAGTAGGCGTCGGGCCAGACTCCGAATTTCGGGTAGTCGTTGAGCTCCTTGTCGCTGATCTTGAAGGCGTAGAGGTAGTAGCCGCCGGTCGGGTCTCCGGTCTTCGAGACGGCGATGCACTGGTAATAGGGCCCCTTCTCGACGTCGACGAAGCCGAACTGCGAGAGCAGCCAGCGGTCGGCGAGCTGGTCGTAGACGACGATCGGGTCGCCCTCGTTCGTCACGCCGCAGACGTCGCCGAGCGGCGCGAACAACGTCTGCGTCTCGACCGGCCCGGCCAGCACCTTGCCGCGCTTGTCGAAGACCGCGAAGCGGAGGTTCACCATCTGCACGAAGTGGTTCGGGCCGACCTCGCCGACCGTGTCCGGAGGGATCGGCCGCACGGTAGTCGTCGTCTGCGGAACACCGTCGAAGACGACGTTCGGAGCGGGGATGGCGCCGGCGCCGAGGGTTCGCTGCACGACCGGGTCGGGAGACCCTTTTCCACCGTGGCCGCCCGATCCGCTCTCGTTCGTGAGGAAGGGAAAGTCGGGCGTACGATCAGGCTGAGAAACGGCGCTGAGGCTTCGCGAGAGCGCCTTCAGGCTCTGCACCTCGGCGAACACGGCTGCGGGCCGGACGAGCGGCTCGCCGCCCGGGGTGCTCGCGTCGCCTGTTCCGATGCCCTCGGCGGCCGGGGTCGCGGGCACAACGGCGAGAGCGCCGAGAGCTCCGAGTACGGCGACGACGAGGGTTACGCGCACAGCCTGCTTGCGAGTCATGCAGTCCTCTTCCTCCTCCGGGAGTCGAGGGCCGATGCTACGGGGCCGGGCGGACGGGCCGAATCACGCATTCGGGGGAGAAGGCGCGGAGCGGACTCGAACCGCTGTACGAGGCTTTGCAGGCCTCTGCCTAACCTCTCGGCCACCGCGCCGCGAGGTCCATTGTAGGCGTGGCGCCCCCCGAACGGCTCGACCCGCTACGGAACCCAGCGGTCGCCCCGCGGCGTGAGCTGCAGCTCATGCGTCCAGCCCCGCGGCGACTGGCCGGCGAGGTAGGCGACCGCGGCGGCGACGTCCTCCTCCGCCATCGTCGCGTCGGCGGGCAGGCCG
>JBBILK010000206.1:0-5725 GCA_037444965.1 Actinomycetota bacterium
CGAGCGGCTCGGCCGCAGGATCACCGAGGTCGAGCGCTACTCGACCGAGCTGCACGACCCCGAGATCACCGAGCCGGCCGGGGGCGGCGACGTCCCCGACCGTAACTACCGGCTGCTCGCCGGGCTCGCCGTCCTGCGCGGCGAGCTCGAGAAGGCGGCGATCCCGCGCTTCGCGCGGGAGCACGGCCTGCCGGGCTTCTCGCCGACCCAGGGGCACATTGCCTCCGCGGTGCCCTGGCTCCCGCACGCGCTCGAGCGGCTGGCCGCCGGCGAGCTCCGCTCGACGATGCTGATGGCGAAGGGCAGCCTGTTCCTCGGGCGGATGACGCAGCTCTGGGACGGCGCCTCGATCACCCTGGACGCGTAAGGAGGAACCGCATGGCCGTCGACGCCACCCCCGAGACCTTTGCCGGCCTCGTCGAGTCGGGCAACGTCCTCGTCGACTTCTGGGGGCCCCGCTGCCAGCCCTGCCTCGCCCTGATGCCCGCGGTGGAGGCGCTCGAGGAGTCCTACGGAGACCGCCTAACGCTCGTCAAGGTGAACGCTCCCGAGAACCGGGAGGTCTGCCGCCAGCTCAGGGTGATGGGCCTCCCGACCTACGTGCTCTACCGGGACGGGGCCGAGCTCGGCCGCCTGACCGGCAACCCCTCGAAGGCGGACCTCGAGGCCGCCGTTCGCGACCTCGTCGAAGGAGGTGAGTGAGTGGAGCTTCGCGGGAAGAAGGTGATCGCGCTCGGCGAGCGGGACGGCGTCCCGGGGAACGCGATCGCAGACTGCATGCGCACGGCCGGCGCGGACGTGGTCTTCGCCCAGACCGAATGCTTCGTCTG
Organism: Actinomycetota bacterium; assembly: GCA_037444965.1. Taxonomy (GTDB): domain Bacteria; phylum Actinomycetota; class Thermoleophilia; order Gaiellales; family Gaiellaceae; genus JBBILK01. The sequence goes on from JBBILK010000206.1 coordinate 831, forward strand.
AACGGCCGCAGGAGCCATGGACCCGGAGAACCAGGATCAGATCAAGGCGCTCGTCGAGAAGCTCGGCGGCGAGGACCTCGTCGTCGTCCTCGGCGCCGCCGATCCGGAGGCGCTCGAGGTGGCGGCGGAGACCGTCACCGCCGGCGATCCCAGTTTCATCGGGCCCCTGGCAGGAGTCTCGTTGGGACTCCCCGTGCTGCACATCTTCGAGGACGAGGTGAAGCAGCAGGTCGACCCGGCCGTCTACGAGGACCAGGTCGGCCTGCTCGAGCTCGCCCTCGACACCGACGCCGTCAAGGAGACGATGAGGAAGGCACGCGGAAGGTAGGGCCGGGGCTCGCTCCGGCCCTACCCCACCCAGGGCAGGCCGTTCCAGTAGGCGGAGACGTGCTTCCGCCAGAGCCCTCGGAGAGCGAGGTGGAGCTCCCTCGGCAGGCGGTTCTGCAGCCCGGAGGAGAGGTACAGCTCGAGGCCGTCAGCCGGAACCCGGCTGAACTCCCGTCGTCGGTACGGCTCCGTCGAGGCCCGCAGGACGACGGGGCAGCTGCCTCAGCCGCCCTTCTGCATCCAGACGAAGAGCCGCCCGCCGCGCTCGCGGACGAACTCGAGCACCTCCGGCGTCGCCACGATCTCCATGTGCGAAGTGTACGGGTCGCGAGGCACGCTCTGGCCCCGCACGCACGTGCGAGGAACACGACCGGGATCGGCTTTGCTCGGTGTCGACACCGGCTCTGGGCATGCGTAGGTCTTTCGGGCCCCTACGGGCGAAGCACGAGTGTCAGGCGTACCTGACTCTCGAGCGGGTTGTCGGTCAGGAAGGGCAGCTCTGTGCCGGCCGCCGGCATTTGCGCAGCGACGACGTAAGCGTCGAGGCCGTAGACGCTCTTCGCAGGAGGCAGGAGCGGCAGAGCTTCGAGATCGACTACTGGTACCAACCCCGGCTCCAGCGTTGCGATCGCGGTCGTGTACGCCATTCCGACGACATCAGGCACAGGAATGGTCTCTGGGTGTGCCGTGGGCACGGGGGGCGGCGAGTACCTCACGGCGTCGAACTTCGTGATGGAGACCGTCGCTCCCGCAGATGCCTTGCTGTCGGGTGCCGGCTGCTGTTCGAGCACGACCAGGTTTTCGAGCCGGTCATTAGAGATGCCGACCACTGCTGCGGTCGAAGCGGCGAAGCCCGCGGCGAGTATGCGACAAATCGCAGTAGGCAAGCTGTTCCCACGGACGTCGGGTACGGTTCGAGGGCCAGATTCGTCCGCCTGTATGGTGCTCGGCACACCGGTGAACAGTTCGGCATCGGACGTGCAGACGCCCTGCGTCGGCGCAGTAGAGGTGGTCTCCTGCCCTCTCTCGGTCGAACTCGGCAGAGCCGTTTCGTTGGCGCCGGCTCCTCCACAGGCCACGGCTGCTGTCAACACCAAGGTTAGCGAGATCGGCCCGAAGACCCTCGTGAACTCACGCTGACAGCGGGGCGCAAGGGCCACGACAACATGGGCCGCCGACCTCAAACGCAGGCCCGAACCTCGTTGAAACTGCATCGGTGCAGGCACCTAGAGTCTCGGGTCAATCCATGCCACTCCGCTCCGAATCACCGCAGCGTATCCGCCGCTCGCCACGAGCTCTCCACTTGGTCCGGTCAGCTCCACGAAGATGCCCGTCGACAAGGTCCTTCCCTGGCTGCACCTCCTCTCCCGACTCGGTTGCCCGACGTTACGCCCCTGGCAAGTCTCTTGTCGATCACCACTTTGAGGGAGGGTGGCATCGCGCGTCGGCTCGCACCGGCCCGCGTGTGGCAAGCCTGCACGATGGTTAGTGCGGGCTGGTTTCCAACACCGTTTCAACCCCTACGGCCACGGACTATCGTGCAGCCGATGGATCCGACGGTTGCTCCCGGCCTCGCCCCGCCCTGGTGGCTGGAGGAGGCGCTCGCGTCGGAGCAGGCTGCGCCCGCCGAGCCGCGCCTGGAGGGCGAGCTCGAGGTCGACGTCGCGATCGTCGGCGGGGGCTACACGGGCCTCTGGACGGCGCTCGCGCTCAGGGAGCGCGAGCCGGCACTTCGTGTCGCCGTGCTCGAGCAGGAGGTCGTGGGGTGGGGGCCGAGCGGGCGGAACGGCGGCTTCCTGCACGGGTTCGCGACGCGCGCCGGCAAGCTCCGCAAGCTCGTCGGCGACTCGGGCGCGCTCGAGGTCGTTCGCGCCGGGGAGCGGATCGTCCCCGCCGTCGCCGCGTTCTGCGAGCGCCGTGGCGAGGACGTCTGGCTCCGTCGCGGCGGCTACCTGAAGGTGTCGGCGTCGCCCGCGCAGGACGCGGCGCTCGACGCGGTGCTCGAGGCCGCGGGAGCGCTCGGGCTCGAGCAGGAGGCGGTGCCGCTCTCCCGCGAGGAGGTCGCCGAGCGGCTCAGGTCGCCCGTCTTCCGCCGCGGCGTCTTCTTCCGCGACTGCGCGACCGTCCAGCCTGCCCGGCTCGCCCGGGCGCTGCGGCGGGCCGTGCTCGCCGAGGGGATCTCGCTCCACGAGCGGACGCCGGTGGTCGGGATCGAGCCGGGCAGCCCGAACGAGCTGCGGACGCCGGGAGGGCGGGTGCGCGCGGGCGAGGTCGTGCTCGCGATCAACGCCTCTCTCGCCGGCTGGAAGCCCGCGGACGGCCTGCTCACGAACTTCTCGAGCTACATCGTGCTCACGGAGCCGGTGCCGGAGCTGCTCGAGCAGATCGGGTGGACAGGCGGCGAGGCGGTGACGGATGCCCGCTCGCTCGTCCACTACTTCCGGACGACGCCGGATGGGAGGGTCGTCATGGGCGCGGGCGGGGGGCCGATCGGGTACGGCGGGCGGATCGACGGCCGGCTGACCGCCGACCGGCCGGGCGCCGCGCGGGCCGAGAAGGAGCTCCGCCGGCTGCTCCCGGATCTCGCGGGCGCCCAGGTGACCCACGCCTGGGGCGGGCCGATCGACGTGTCCGCCGACCACATCCCCTTCTTCGACACGCTGCCCGGGGCGAGGATCCACTACGGCGCCGGCTACTCCGGCAGCGGCGTCGGGCCGAGCTGGGTCGGCGGCCAGATCCTCGCCTCGCTCGCGCTCGGGCTCGACGACGAGTGGACCGCGCTTCCCCTGGTCGGCAGGCGCATCAAGCGGCTCCCCGGCGAGCCGCTCCGAAGCCTCGGCGGCCGGGTCGTGCGGGCGGCGCTGCTCGCCTGCGAGGAGGCGGAGGACGAGGGCCGGCCGGGGCCGCTCCTCGCCCGCGCCGCCGTCCGCGTGCCGAGGCTGATCGGCATGGAGATCGGGACGCGATGAGTCCCGCCGAGGTGCGGACCGCCCCCGCCGGCCCGCTCGCGACGGTCGACCGGGCCCGCCTGCGGTTGCTCCTCGACGAGGAGGCCGACCGCTTCCGGCGCGACCACCACCGGTCGGGCGCCCTCTGGGAGCGCGCGCAGGGCTCCCTGCTCGGCGGCGTCCCGATGAGCTGGATGACCGAGTGGGCGAGCCCCTACCCGGTGTTCATGCGGGAGGCCCGCGGCGCGCGGCTCGTCGACGTCGACGGGAACGAGTACGCCGACCTCTGCCTCGGCGACACGGGCGCGATGACCGGCCACTCGCCGACCGGCTCGATCGTGGCGATCCAGCGGCAGCTCGAGCGCGGGCTGACGACGATGCTGCCGACCGAGGACGCGATCTGGGTGGGCGAGGAGCTGACGCGCCGCTTCGGCCTCACCCGCTGGCAGTTCACGACGTCGGCGACGGACGCGAACCGCTTCGTCCTGCGCTTCTGCCGCCAGATCACCGGGCGCCCGAAGGTGCTCGTCTTCGACTACTGCTACCACGGCACCGTCGACGAGACGTTCGCGACGCTCGAGGGCGGGCTCGTCCGTGCACGAGACGGAAACGTCGGCCCGCCCGTCGACCCCGCCCTGACGACGAAGGTCGTCCAGTTCAACGACGTCGACGCGCTCCGGGCGGCGCTCGAGCCGCAGGACGTCGCCTGCGTGCTCGCGGAGCCCGCTCTCACGAACATCGGCATCGTCCTGCCGGAGCCGGGCTTCCACGAGGCGCTGCGAGAGCTGACCCGCCGCACCGGCACGCTGCTCGTGATCGACGAGACGCACACGATCTCGACGGGGGCGGGCGGCTACACGGGCGCGTACGGGCTCGAGCCGGACGCCCTGACGATCGGCAAGGCGATCGCGAGCGGGATCCCGATGGGGGCGTACGGCGTCTCCGGCGACGTCGCCCGCCGGATCTTCGAGCAGGAGGACGCCGACTACGAGGACGTCGGCGGCGTCGGCGGGACGCTCGCCGGCAACGCGCTCCAGCTCGCCGCCGCGCGCGCGACCCTTGCCTCGGTGCTCACCGAGAAGGCGTACGCGCGCACGATCCCGCTCGCGGAGCGCTACACCGACGGCGTCGCCCGCACGATCGAGGAGCTGCGCCTCCCCTGGCATATCGCGCGTCTAGGCTGCCGCGCCGAGTACATGTTCTGCCCGTCGCCTCCGCGCACCGGAGCCGAGGCGGCGGCGGTGGGCCACGACGACAACCTGAAGGCGTACATGCACCTGGCCGCGCTCAACCGCGGCGTCCTCATCACCCCGTTCCACAACATGGCGCTCATCTCGCCGGACACGACCGAGGCTGACGTCGACCTCCACACGCGGGTGTTTCGCGAAGCGGCCGAGCGGCTGGTCGGCTAGCCGCCGAGCCGGTGCGCAGCCTGTGCTGCCGCGGCGAGCACTGCGGCGACCGCCTGCTCCTCGACGGCCGCATCGTGGCGAAGGAGCGGCGCGGCGACGCCGAGGACGGCGACGGCGATCCCGTCACGGGCCAGCACGGGCGCGGCGGCTCCCCAGGCTCCCTCGTTCGTCTCCTCGAAGCTGAGGGCGTAGCCGCGCTCGCGGATGC
>JBBILK010000207.1:0-5717 GCA_037444965.1 Actinomycetota bacterium
ACGTCGTAAGCTGCTTCCGCTGGCCGGAGGTAGGGAAGGAGGGGCGGTGAGCGAGACGGTGCAGGAGTGGCGCGGCAAGCTGGGACGGATGAGCCGCGAGGAGATGGGAGCCTTCCTCGCCAGGGGAACGTTCATGCGGCTCGCGTGCCTCGACGAGAACGGCGGACCGTACGTCGTCCCGTGCTGGCAGGACTGGGACGGCGAGGCGTTCTGGGTCGTCCCGCGCGAGCGCTCGGTCTGGGCCCGGCACATGGCCCGTGACCCGCGTGTCTCGTTCGTGGTCGACGACGAGCGGACGCTCGAGAAGGTGTGGGGGAAGGGACGTGCCGAGCTCGTCGAGGAGCCGAACATCGGCGGCAAGTGGGTCGAGGTGGCCAATCGCATGGCCGTCCGCTACCTCGGGCCGAACGGTCCCGCCTACCTCGTGCCGACGCTGCAGCAGCCGCGCTGGCTGTTCCGGATCGTCCCGACCGAGCTCAGGACCTGGCAGGGCGTCGGCTGGGCGCGGCGCTACTGGGTCGAGGAGACGGGCGGACCGAGCTACGAGGAGGCGCACGGGCTCTCGTGACCGCCGTCACACGCTCGTTCTCGGCGCTCGCCGAGCGGATCGCCGCGCTCGAGGGCGACAGCTGGCTCGTGCACCGCCTGGCCGTCGAGAAGCGCCGGCGCGGGGAGGACGTGATCGTTCTCTCGCTCGGCGAGCCCGACTTCCCTGCTCCGCAGACGGTCGTCGACGCCGCCGTGACGAGCCTGCGCGCGGGCCGCACGTGGTACGCGCCGGCGCGCGGCCTCGCCGGGATCCTGGACGCGATCGCGAGGAGCGCGTCGGCACGCGCCGGCCGGGAGATCGACCCGGGCCGCGTCGTCTTCTTCCCCGGCTCGCAGGCGGCCCTGTTCGCGACGGTGCTCTGCGTCGCCGACGAGGGCGACGAGGTGATCCTCCCCGAGCCGGCGTACGCAACCTACCCCGGCGTGCTCGCCGCGGCCGGTGCTGTATGGAAGCCGGTGTCGCTGCGGCCGGAGGACGGGTTCCACCCGCGCGTCGAGGAGATCGCGGCGGCCGTCACGCCCCGCACCCGGGCGATCCTCGTGGACAGCCCGCACAACCCGACCGGGGCGGTGCTCTCCGCGGACGAGCTCGGGGCGCTCTGCGCGCTCTGCAGCGAGCGGGGACTCTGGCTCGTCGCCGACGAGGTCTACGCCTCCCTCACGTACGGGTGCGACCACGTCAGCGTGCTCTCCCTCGCCGGCGCGGACGAGCTGGCGGTCTCGCTCGGAAGCCTCTCGAAGTCGCACGCGATGACGGGCTTCCGGGCCGGCTGGGCGATCGCGCCGCCCGGGCTCGCGGAGCGGCTCGAGCGGCTGCTCGAGTCGATGCTGTTCGGCTCGCCGCCGTTCGTCCAGGACGCGGGCGTCGCGGCGCTCGGCGACGAGCAGGTCGCGGCGGGACTGCGTGCGACCTACGAGCGCCGCGCCCGCCTCCTCTGTGCATCGCTGGCCGGCGTCCCCGGCGTCGCCGCACGGCTGCCGGAGGGCGGCATGTTCGTGATCGTCGACGTGCGCGGGAGCGGCCTCGACGGCGACGCCTTCGCGCTGCGCCTGCTCGAGGAGGAGAACGTGGCGGTGACGCCGACGGACGGCTTCGGCCCGAGCGCCGCCGGCCACGTCCGGATCAGCCTCGGCGTCGACGACGAGCTCCTGGCCGAGGCCGCGCGCCGGATCGAGCGGCTCGCCGGCCGGCTCGAGGCGGCGGGTCAGCCGTCCGGCGGTCCGAGCAGCGCGGCGTCGCGGTAGCGCTGCTCGTCCTCCGGCGGGTAGCAACGAAGCCCCGGCTGCTCGCGGTCGGTGACGAGCTCGCCGTCGAGCAGCACCGCACAGTAGGGCACGAGGTGAGGGTCACCGAAGTCGACGGTACAGCGGTAGACGGGCTCGCTCTGCTCCGCGATCCCGCTGTCGAGGCAGCGCACCCAGGTGACGGAGAGAAGCTTGTCCTCGAGCCGCACCCGGAGCGCCTCGTCGATGTCCCGGTCGGAGCCGCCGCAGGCGGCAAGGAGAGCGGCCGCGCCGAGCACGAGCACGTGCCGGTTCACCGGGCTACGGGAGCAGGACGATCTTCGTCGCCTCGCGCCGGTCGAACAGGCGGTATGCCTCCGGGGCCTCGGCGAGCGGCAGCCGGTGCGACACGACCCGCTGCGGAGCGAAGCGGCCGGAGGCGATCCGCTCGAGCAGCTCCGGGCGATGGCCCGCGGCGTCCCCGATCGAGAAGCGGAGCGTCAGCTCGCGCTCGAACATGAGCCCGTTGTCCAGAGGATAGTCGGGCTCGAAGTGCGCTCCGACAACCGAGATCGTGCCGCGGCCCCTCGCGAGGCGGAGCGCCGCATCGAGCGCCCCGGGCGTGCCGGCTGCCTCGACGACCACGTCGGCGCCCAGCCCGCCGGTGGCCGCGCGCACCGCCTCGGACGCGTCGTCGGGGGCCACGGTCTGCGCTCCCAGGCTCGTTGCCTGCGCCCGGCGCGCCTCGATGCCGTCGACGGCGATCACGCGCGCGCCGAGGTCGACGGCCGTCATGACGGCCATCAGCCCGACCGCACCGCAACCGACCACGCAGACCGTGTCGTCGGGCCCGGCGCCGCCGCGCAACACGGCGTCGTAGCCGGTCGGCAGGTTGTCGGCGAGGAAGACCGCAGCCTCGTCGGGGACGCTGTCGGGGAGCGGAGCGAGGACACGATCGGCGTTCGGCACGCGCACGAGCTCCGCCTGGGCGCCGTCGAGGCGAGGGTAGACGCCCGAGTACCCGAACAGAGCTCGCCCCGTGCACTGCGTGGGGAGGCCACGCCGGCAGTACGCACACGTGCCGTCGAGGACGAGGCTCGTGTTGACGACACGCTGCCCAGGCACGACCGCGGTGACCGCCGAGCCCGCCTCCCGCACGATTCCCACGAACTCGTGCCCGAGGATCGTCCCGACCTCGAATCCCGGTGTCCACCCGTGGTAGGGGAAGAGGTCGGCGCCGCAGATCGCCGCCGCACGGACTTCGACGATCGCGTCGGTCGGCTGCTGCAGCCGCGGGGCGGCCACCTCCTCGACCCGGACGTCCTCGCTCTGCCGGAAGACGACCGCCTTCATCAGTCGTGCGACATCCCACCGTCGGAGACGAGCAGCTGCCCGGTGATCCAGCCGGCCTCCTCGGAGAGCAAGAAGGCGACGGCCGGCGCGATGTCCTCCGATTCGCCGCGGCGCGGGATGCACTGGAGCATCTGCACGAACTCGAACGCCTCCCTGTGCGGGCTCGCGAGCACGCCCTCGCTCGCGGTCAGGCCCGGAGCGACCGAGTTCACCGTGATCCCGTACTTCCCGATCTCGCGTGCGAGCGCGCGCGTGAACGCGAGCACGCCGCCCTTCGAGGCGATGTAGTGCGCGAGGTTCGGGGTGCCGGCGAGCATCGCGTTCGACGAGATGTTGACGATCCTGCCGTAGCCGGCCTCGCGCATCGGCACGTACACGGCGCGGTTGGTGAGGTAGGTGCCGTCGAGGTTGGTGCCGATGATCCGCCTCCACTCCTCGAAGGTGACGTCCTCCCAGGGAGTGAACGGCACGATCGCCGCGCAGTGCGCGAGCGCGTCCACTTTCCCGTACCGGGCGAGCGTCTCGTCGACCATGCGCTGCACGTCGTCGGGCTGGGAGACGTCGATCTCGAGCGCGATCGCGTCCGGCAGCGCGGCAGCAGCCTTCTCGGCTCCCTCGCCGTTTCGGTCCGCGACCACGACCGCCGCTCCCTCGGCGGCGAGCTTGCGGGCGACGGCGTTCGCGATCCCCTGCGCCGCTCCCGTCACGATCGCGACGCGGTTGTCCATCCTCCCCATCCTTGCCTCCTAGAGCTCGTAGGCGTCCGGGGCGTGCCTGTAGCGCGTCCACGCCTCCGGGTCGTGCGAGAAGTAGATGTCGGCGCCGTGCTCCTCGGCGAGGGCCTTCAGCCGGCGGATCGAGCGGACGCCGGCGACCGGATCGATGTGGAACCCGGGCTGAACGCCCTTCTCGAGCGCCTCCTGCGTGTAGACGACGTCGAAGGCGAACAGCAGCGGCCTCGCGCCCGAATCGGGCTTCACGAGGAGCGAGTAGTGCCCGACGGTGTGACCCGGCGTCTCGTACAGCCACAGGCCCCTGGCCAGCTCGAAGTCGCCGGTCACGGGGACGAGGCGCACGCCGTCGTAGTCCCAGCCCTTGTCGGAGTAGCCGAAGAACTCGAACGGCTCGTGGTTCCTCGCCTGGGCGATCTCACGCGCATGGATCACGTTCGGCACGCCTGTCCCCGCGAAGTGCCTGTTGCCCCCCACGTGGTCGAAGTGGAGGTGCGAGTTGACGAGCGTGGTCACGTCCTGGACGGAGAACCCGCAGAGCTCGAGCTGGGCCGGGATCGTCTGCTCGCTCGTCTGCTCCGGCAGCTCGAACGGGAGCACACGGTTCGTGTGCTCGAGGTCGAACCCCGTGTCGAACAGGAAGAGTCCCTCGTCGTGCTCGATGAGAACGCCGTACGACGGAATCCGCACGGGCGTGCCGCCGCCGATGTTCCACATCAGCTGGGCGTGGTCGATGACGATCGAGCCGTTGTCCAGGAGCCAGATTCTCACGGCGATACCTCCCTCATGCCTCGAGCGCCTTCCGCACGGCGACCAGCCTCGCCGCCCGCTTCGCACGAACCTCCTCGATCTGCTCCGGCGTGTAGTCGTAGATCCCGCCGCCGGTCTTCATCCCCAGGCGGCCCTGGTCGATCAGGCCCCGGATCGTCGACGACACCTCACCAGACGTCGAGAGGTCCCGGTTCAGGTACGAGCCGACCGCGTTGTAGATGTCGAGGCCGGCCATGTCGAGCAGCTCCATTGGACCGATCACGGCGAGCTTGTAGCCGATGCCCCACTTGACGTTGAGGTCGAGCCCTTCAGGGCTGATGATGCCGCGGTCGACGAGGTCGAGGCACTCGCGCATGATCGCGTAGAGGATCCGGTTCTCGACGAAGCCCGGAACCTCGCGCTCGACGACCGGGTGGTAGCCGAACTCGCGGACGAGCGCGCAGGTCGCGTCGACGACAGCCGGCGAGGTCCGCTCACCCGGAATCACCTCGATCATCGGGATCAGGTGGGGCGGGTTCGACCAGTGCATGCCGACCACCCGCTCAGGGCTCGAGCAGGCGGAGGCGATCTTCGTGATCGGGATGCCCGACGTGTTCGAGGCCAGGATCGCGTCGGTGGAAACCCGCTGCTCGAGCGCCCGGAAGACCTCGTGCTTCAGCTCGAGCCGCTCGGGAACGGCCTCGACCACGAAGTCCGCGCCCTCCAGCGCCGCCGCCAGGTCCGACTCGAAGCGGAGCGAGCCGCCCTCTCTCGCAGGAGCTTCGAGACGGTCGAGCACGCTCTGGGCCAGTTGCACGCCTGTCCTCGCCTTCTCGAGCTGCTCCGCGCTCACGTCGTAGAGCGCCGTCTCGAGACCCGAGCGGGCCAGCACCGCTCCCATGCCCGGGCCCATCGTGCCGGTGCCGATCACCGCGGCCCGCTTGAACTCAGCCACTACGCCTCCTTCGCCAGTTCCTGGATTCGCCGCCAGACGCGCTCCGGCGTCAGCGGCAGCTCGTTCATTGGAACCCCGGCGTCGGCGAGCGCGTTCACGATCGCGGCGGGAACCGCTGCGAGCGCACCCTCGCCGCACCCCTTCGCGCCGTAGGG
>JBBILK010000208.1:0-5716 GCA_037444965.1 Actinomycetota bacterium
TTCTTCGCCCAGGGGACCGACGGGACGCGGCAGAACCACCTCTACTTCAGCTTCGTCACCCTGGCGACCGTCGGCTACGGCGACTTCACCGCCGCCTCCGACCTCGGGCGCACGATGGCGATCACCGAGGCGATCCTGGGGCAGATGTACCTGGTGACCGCCGTCGCGCTCGTCGTCGGCAACCTCGGGCGCCGTGCCGAGGCTCCGTCGGCCCGCTGAGTCACGTCACGCGAGCAGATCCGGCGGCTCCTCGAGCAGACCGACGACTCGCTCGAGGAACGCGGCCGCCGGCGCGCCGTCGATGACGCGGTGGTCGAACGTGAGGCTGAGGACGAGGAGCGTGCGCGGTACGACGGCTCCCGCCACCACGGCGGGCCTGGCACGCGCGCGCCCGAGGCCGAGGATCGCCGTTTGCGGCGGGTTCAAGAGCGGCGTGAAGGCGTCGATGCGGTAGGCGCCGAGGTTCGTGACGCTGAAGACGCCGCCCTCGGTGTCGGCGGCTTCGAGCCGGCCGGCCCGCGCCCGCTCTGCGAGGCCGGCGATCTCGCTGGAAAGCTGCTCGAGGCTCTTCGCGTCGGCCGCCCGGACGACGGGCACGACGAGCCCGTCGTCGAGGGCGACGGCGATCCCGATGTCGATCGACTCGGCGGGGGAGAGACCTGCCTCCGTCCACCGCGACGCCGCTCGCGGATGCTCGCGCAGCGCGAGCGCGCAGGCGCGCACGGCGGCCTCGGTGTACGACGCACGCCGGCCCCACGCCGCGCTCAGCCGCGCAAGCTCGTTCTCGAGCTCGCTGACGTCCGCCTCGGCGGTGAGCGTGAGCTGCGCCGTCTCGGCGAGCCCTGCCCTGAGCCGCTCCGCGATCGCCTTGCGCATCGGCGTCAGGGGCTCGGCGCGCGGCGCTGCCGGCGCCCCGGAGGCGGCGGCCTGGACGTCCGCCTCGACGATCCGTCCGCCGGGCCCGGAGCCGGTGACCGCGGCGAGATCGACTCCGAGCTCGCGCGCGAGGCGCCGGGCGGAGGGGGATGCGACCGGCGCCGTCTCGGCGCCTGCGGCGGTGTCCTCGAGCACGGTGATCGTCGCCCCCTGGACGACGACCCCTCCCGGGGCGACGAGTAGCTCGGCGACCCGGCCGGACGCAGGAGCCCTGACCTCGGCGCTCAGCTTCTCCACCTGCACCTCGGCCAGCAGATCGCCCTCGGAGACGACCGCTCCCGGCTGCACGAACCACGTCACGACGATGCCCTCCTCGACCTCCTCGGAGAGCCGGGGCATCACCACCTCGCGTCGCATCCGCCCTCCGCTCTGCCTGCCTCACCCTCTCTTAGCCGGCGACGAGCCCGCGGACGGCGGCAGCGATCGTGTCCGCGTTCGGGAGGCAGTGCTGCTCGAGCGGCCGGCTGTAGGGAATCGGCACGTCCGGGTAGGCGACGCGGACCGGCGGCGCGTCGAGGTAGTCGAACGCGCCCTCGACGACCGTCGTGATCACCTCGCCCGACATCCCGAAGCTCCTGTAGTCCTCGTCGACGACGACGAGCCGCCGCGTCTTCTTGACCGACTCGACGATCGCCTCCCGGTCGAGCGGCACGAGGCTTCGCAGATCGAGCACTTCCACCTCGATTCCCTCGCCGGAGAGCGTCTCGGCCGCGTCGAGCGCGCGGTGCACCATCAGGGACACGGTCACGATCGTGGCGTCGCGGCCCTCGCGCTTCACGTCGGCCTTTCCGATCGGCACCGCATAGGGCTCCTCGGGAACCGGCCCAGTGGCTCGGGGGTTCGGCGTCATCCAGCCGAGTCCCATGATCCCCTTGTGGAAGAAGTAGAGGACGGGGTTGTCGTCACGGATCGCCGAGACCATCAATCCCTTCGCGTCGTAGGGCGTCGACGGGATCACGATCTTCATGCCCGGCAGGTGCGCGAAGAGGCCCCAGAGCGTCTGGGAATGCTGGGCGCCGTCGCTGTAGCCCCCACCGACCGCGGTCGTGATCACGACCGGCACCCTGAGCTCCCCGCCCGACTCGTAGTGGATCTTCGCCATGTGGTTGTAGATCTGGTCCATGCACACGCCGAAGAAGTCGACGAACATGAGCTCGGCGATCGGGCGCAGGCCCGACAGCGCGGCTCCGACGGCGGCGCCGATGAAGCCGGTCTCGGAGATCGGCGTGTCCATCACGCGCTCCGGCCCGAACGTCGCGAGCAATCCCTCGGTGGCGCCGAAGATGCCGCCGTAGACGCCGATGTCCTCGCCCATGACGAGGACGGTCTCGTCGCGCTCCATCTCCTGGGCGATCGCCTCCGAGATGGCCTTCGACGTCGTCAGCAGGCGCGTTGCGGTCTCGACTGTTGCCATCGTTCCCTCCTTCCCTCACGCGAACACGCCGACGAGTGCGGACTCGGGGGCCGGGTAGGGGCTCGAGCGGGCGAACTCGATCGCTTCGTCCACCTCAGCCTGCGCCTCGTCCCAGACCCGGGCGGCATCCTGCTCGGAGAGCAGCCCCTGCTCGCGCAGGCGCCGCTCGAACCGCTTGATCCCGTCCCGCTCCTTCAGGGTCTCGAGCTCCTCCTTCGTGCGGTACAGCTGCGGATCGCCCTCGAAGTGCCCGAGCAGGCGGTCGGTCTTGACCTCGATCAGCGACGGCCCGCCGCCGCGGCGTGCGAGCGCGACCGCCTCACCGGCGGCCTCGTAGACGGCGACGACGTCGTTGTCGGCGACGAGCACGCCCGGGATCCCGTAGGCGGCGGCGCGATCCGAGTTGTTCGCGACCGCCGTCGAGGCCGTCTTCGGCACGCTGATCGCCCACGCGTTGTCCTCGCAGACGAAGACGACGCCGAGGCCCCAGAGCGCGGCGAGGTTGATCGCCTCGTGGAAGGCGCCCTGGTTCGCGGCACCCTCGCCGAAGAAGGAGACCGCGATGTCGTCGCGGCCCAGCCGCTTGAAGGCGAGCGCGTGCCCGACGGCGGTCGGCATGCCCTCGGCGATGATGCCGCTGCAGCCGAAGTTCGTCTCCTTGTCGAAGAGGTGCATGTGGCCGCCCTTGCCGTGGCAGAGGCCGGTCTCCTTGCCGAAGATCTCCGCCGCGAGCTTCTTCATGTCCATCCCGTGCGCGAGCGCGGCGTGGTGCGGCCGGTGCGTGGCCGTGACCGCGTCGGACGGGCGGAGGTGCATGGCCACGCCCACGGCCGCGGGCTCCTGGCCGGCTGCGAGGTGCATCTCGCCGGGCACCGGGCCCGCGGCGATGTCGAAGGCGGGTGTCTTCCCCTCGAAGTAGGCGCGCTGGATCGCCTCCTCGAAGAGGCGGATGCGCACCATCTCACGGTGCATTCGAAGCAGTGTGTCTGTGTCGGGCATCGCTTCCCTCCTCGGTCGTCGTGGTCTAGGCGGCAACGTGTGCTCGGTCGATCACCTCCCCGTGCTCGCCGGTCGCATGCCAGGCCGGCGCGCGGTAGCGGCTGCCGAGCAGGGCCAGCATCGCCTGCCGTTCGAGCCCGGTCGGCTCGGCCGGCGCAGGGACGCGGGCCGGCCGCCCGTCCCTCTGGGCCGCCTGCCTCTCGAGCTCCGCAACCGCCTTCACCACTCTGCGCTCGACGCTGTCCAGCTCCTCCTGCGGCACTCCCTCGCGCTCGAGCGACGTGACCTCCGCGCGGCGGCTTCGGGTTCGCAGCCAGCGCACGTTGCCGGGCGCTCCGGGCCCGGCGAGCACCCGCTCGAGGGTGTCGAGGTCGGCGTCGACGAGGAGGGTCGCGTGCACCAGCACCGAGTCCTGCCCCAGCCAGGCGGCCACCCCGCTCAGCTTGCGCCCGGCGATGCGGAGGTCGCGGTCGCCGGCGGCGTCGAGCCCGAGCGAGCGGAGGGCATCCGCGAGCGGATCGAGCAGGAGGCGATAGAGGCCGGGCAGTGCCTGCCGAGCCGGCGAGACGAGCGGGTCACCCCGCGGCAGGACGAGGCTGACGTTCAGGTTCCCCTCGTCGTGGTAGACGGCGCCTCCGCCCGTGAAGCGCCGGTAGACGGGCACGCCGAGCGCCCGGCAGGCGGACCCGTCGACCTCCGCCTCGGCAACCTGGAAGCGGCCGAGGACGACGCAGCGCCGGTTTCGCCACAGCCGCAGCGCGGGCGCGTCACCGCGCATGCGAGCGAGCGCCTCCTCGAGGGCGAGGTTCGCACGCGGCTCGCGCGGGCCACGGTCGGCGAGGAGGCGCCAGGTAGGTTCCGTCGCCTGCATCGGCAGCGCTGTCAACTCTCCCAGCACATGGTTCCGCTCACATCAGGGCGCGTGCCGATTACACCTGCGGGGAACTACGGAGCCGAGCATCTGGCCGTCCGGCGGAGGCCGGAAACCGCAGTCTACGGCAGCGCGAGCGTGTTCACGCGAGCGCCGTGGCGGGCCTCGAACGCGGCGATCGCGGCTTCGTGCGCGAGCGAGAGCGCGATGTCGTCGAGGCCGTTCAGGAGCCGCTCGCGCTGAAAGCGGTCGAACGGGAAGTGGTACACCTCGCCGCGCGGCGAGGTGATCGTCTGCTGCTCGAGGTCGACGGTCAGCTCCGAGCCGCGCTCGCGGTCGACCTCGCTCATCAGCGCGTGCACGTGCTCCGCGGGCAGCGTGATCGGGACGAGGCCGATCTTGACGCAGTTCGAGACGAAGATGTCGGCGAACGACGGAGCGACGATCACCTCGAAGCCGGCGTCCTGCAGCGCCCACGGCGCGTGCTCGCGAGACGAGCCGCAGCCGAAGTTGCGGCCGGCCAGCAGGATCCTGGCCCCTGCGTAGGCGGGGTTGTTGAGCTCGAAGTCGGGGCTTTGGCGCCAGTCGTGGAAGAGCGCGTCGGCCCACCCCGTGCGCGAGATCCGTTTCAGGAACTGCTTCGGGACGATCTGGTCCGTGTCGACGTCGGCGCGGTCGAGCACCGCGACGCGGCCCGTGGTGCGCGAGAACGGCCTCACAGCTCCCGCACGTCGACGAAGTGGCCGGCGACTGCGGCTGCCGCCGCCATCTCGGGGCTGACGAGGTGCGTGCGGCCGCCGCGCCCCTGGCGCCCCTCGAAGTTGCGGTTCGAGGTCGAGGCACACCGCTCGCCCGGCCTGAGGATGTCGGGGTTCATGCCGAGGCACATCGAGCATCCGGCGTCACGCCACTCGAAGCCCGCGTCGATGAAGATGCGGTCGAGACCCTCGGCCTCGGCCTGGCGCTTCACCTGGGCGGAGCCGGGGACGACGAGCGCGCGCACGCGCTCGTGCACTCGCCGCCCGCCGGCGACGGCCGCGGCAGCGCGGAGGTCCTCGATCCTCGAGTTCGTGCAGGAGCCGATGAAGACCCGATCGACGGTGACGTCGCGGAGCGGCGTACCCGGCTCGAGGTCCATGTAGGCGAGCGCCCGCTCCATCGCGGCGCGCTGATCCGGATCCTTCTCGCCGGCTGGATCCGGAACGGCCCCGGTGACCGGAGCGACCATGCCCGGGTTCGTACCCCAGGTGACCTGCGGAACGAGCGCCGAGACGTCGACCTCGACCTCGCCGTCGAAGACGGCGTCGTCGTCGGTCTTCAGCCCGCGCCACTCGTCGAGGGCGCGCTCCCAGGCTGGACCGGCCGGAACCCCCGGACGACCCTCCATGTACGCGAAGGTCGTCTCGTCAGGGGCGATCATCCCGGCGCGGGCGCCAGCCTCGATCGACATGTTGCAGACCGTCATCCGGTTCTCCATCGAGAGCGCCGTGACGGCA
>JBBILK010000209.1:0-5715 GCA_037444965.1 Actinomycetota bacterium
CCGCGGGTTGTGTTGCCTCTAGGAGTTAGACGTCATCCCGCCGGCGGCTGGTAGTACTCCGCTGCAGTCATCCAGTCGTGGACCTGGACGGGCTTTCCGTCCTGGATCTGGAGGATGATCTGGTAGGCGTTGCAGAGCGCCGGCGCACCCGCCAGCTGGTTGCCGTCGCACGTGTACGGGTGCGCCATGAAGTTGTGATGGTCGCTGCCCGTACGGAACGCGTTCAGGATCCCTTCCGTCGTCAGCTGGTCCTCGGGGAGCGTCGAGAGCATCTCCCAGGCGTTCATGACCGTCTGGAAGCCGAGCACGGTGAGCGTGTTCAGGGTCGTGTCGGCGGGGGCGTACTTCGCCATCACGGCGTTGAAGAGCTGGACGTCGGGATCGTCGCTCGAGAGCGGGAGCACGGGAGCCGCGAAGTACAGCCCTTCCGCACCGCCGCCGGCGGCCTCGATCGCCCGCGGGTCGGTGCACGGGTCGATGCCGAGCTTCTCCGCGGTCGAGCCGATGTCCACGAGCGCCTTGAGCACCGCCGGGCAGGCATTCGGCGAGTCGACGTAGATCACGTCGGGCTCGTCGGCCCACGCCGCCGCCGCGTACGAGGACGCGTCCGCGGCCGTCTGCGGGATCGGCACCTCGGTCACCTTCGTGAAGCCGACGTTCTTCATCGTCGGCACGATCACGGCGAGCGCGCTGAACTGCCCCGGCGGGTCGTCGGTGTAGACGACGGACGCCGTCGTCGCGCCGAGCTCCTGTGCCGCGAACACGGACGCCGCGGCATTGTCGCCGATCGAGATGCTCGAGAAGATGACGGCGTTCGGGCTCGCCTGCTCGACGGGCGTGAAGGGCGCGCCGCCCAGGTAGGCGAGGTTGGCACGCTCCCAGACCGGGATCGCTCCCGGGGAGCCGGGGTCGGCGGAGCCGAGGATGGCGACCGGGTTCTCGTCGAGGATCTGGTTCGCGCACCGCTGCGAGGTGGATGCCTGCAGGTCGGTCACGCACGAGACGATCTCGATCGGGCGCCCGTTGATCCCCCCGAGGTACTCGTTCACGTACTGCGCGGCGGCCTCCTCCGCGATCCGCACCTCAGGGAACGTGATCGGGCCGGCCTCGACGTTGAGGAGACCGAAGACGAGCGGCTCGCCGGTGGCCTCGTTCGGGGTCCCGAAGGGGTCTGCGGGCGCCTCCTCCGTCGTCGCGGCCTCGGTCGTCTCCGGCGGGGCCTCGGTCGTCGCGGGCGGGGCCTCCGTCGCGGGCGCCTCCTCGGTCGTCGCCGCCGGTGGCGGTGGCGCCGCCTCCTCCTCGCCGCCGCAGGCGGCAGCGACGCCGACGAGCGCGAGCGCTGCCAGCCCGGCGGCCCACCGTATCCTGGACTTGCTCCTCACGATCCCTCCTTCCACTCCGGGCCGACGGGCAGTCGGCGCTTGCCGGTCACGGTCAGAAGCCACGCGTCGGGGCGCGCGTGTATCGAGACGTCCACGGTCCTCATCCGGGCCCGCCCACCTCGCTTCCGGCGGCGTGCTCGGCCGCGTAGCCGACCTCGCCGAGGTAGCACGACTTGATCAGGTCGCGCCGGTGTCTGAGCTCGCTCGCGCGGCCTTCGAGGACGAGCCGCCCGTGGCTGAGGACGTAGGCGCGGTCGGCGAGCTCGAGCGCGAGCGCGACGTGCTGCTCGACGACGAGCACCGCGGTCCGGAGCTCGTCGGCGACGCGCCGCAGAACGGGAAGCAGGCGCTCGACGACGACCGGTGCGAGCCCGAGGCTCATCTCGTCGACGAGCAGGAGCTTCGGCCGGCTGACGAGCGCCCGGCCGATCGCCAGCATCTGCTGCTCGCCGCCCGAGAGGAGCCCGGCCTTGCGGTCGAGGCACTTCTTCAGCTCGGGCAGGAACTCGAGCACCTCGCCCTCGTCGATCCCGCCGCGGCGGCGGGCGAGCCGGAAGTGCTCGCGGGCGGTCAGGCCGAAGAAGAGCCCTCGGCCCTCCGGGACGAGGGAGAGGCCGGAACGGGCCCGCCAGTGAGCAGGCCGGCGCGCGACGTCGACACCGCTCAGGTAGACGGTTCCCGCGATCGGCGCGAGGAGCCCTGCGGTCGTCGCGAGCGTCGTCGTCTTGCCGGCGCCGTTGGCGCCGAAGAGCGCCACCACCTCGCCGCGACCGACCTGGAGCGAGAGGTCGCGGACGACGGGCGCACCGAAGTACCCGGCCGAGAGCCTCTCGATGCGAAGCTCTACCTCGGGCGTACTAGTCGTAGGCAAGGTCGGCTCCATGCCGTCCGAGGTACGCGTCCACGACCAGCGGGCTCTCGCGGATCTCGGCCGGCGTGCCTCGCGCGATCAGCCGGCCGAAGTCGAGCACCTGCACGGAGTCGCAGACGCCGAGCACGAGTCCCATGTCGTGGTCGACGAGCAGGACGGAGACGCCGTGCTCGGGCACGGCGCGGAGGTGGTCGCCGAGCTCGAGGCTCTCGTCGGTGTCGAGGCCCGCGGCGGGCTCGTCGAGGAGGACGAGCCGCGGACGCCGGGCGAGAGCGCGTGCGACGCCGACGAGCTTGCGGTGCCCTTGCGAGAGCTCGCTCGGATACCGGTCGGCGACGCCGTCGAGGTGACAGAGGTGAAGCGCCCAGTCGACGGAATCCCGGTCCGGCGTCCGTTGCGGCAGGACGAGGTCGCGTAGGGCGCTCAGAACACCCGTGCGCTCGCTGGCGGCGAGCACGTTCTCCTCGACCGTGAGGTCGTCGAACAGCTCGATCGACTGGAAGGTCCTCGTCAGCCCCTTCCGGGCGAGCACGTGCGGCCGGGCGCCGGTGACCTCCTCGCCGGCGAACCAGACACGGCCGGCGGCCGGAGGGTGGTAGCCCGTGAGGGCGTCGATCAGCGAGGTCTTGCCCGCGCCGTTCGGCCCGATCAGGCCGACGACGTGGCCTTCCGGCACCGAGAAGCTGACGTCGTCCACGGCGACGACGCCGCCGTAGGTCACCCGCAGCCGCTCGATCGTCAGGAGGTCGGCCACCGGCTCACCGGGCGCTCAGCGCGCGCCTTCCGGATAGGGCATAACGACGAGCATCGACGCCGGCCGGTTCGCGGGGTTGACGACGGAGCGGCCTTCGCCCGGCGCCAGGTAGCACGAGTCGAGCGGACCGAGCGTGACCTCGCCGTCCTCGGTGGTGACGGTCACCTCGCCGTCGAGGACGACGTAGACCTTCTCGAGCGGGGTCGCGTCCCACTCGGCCCCGCCGCCGGGGAGGAAGTGGGAGAGCCCGACCCAGAAGCCGCGTGCGTCGCTCGCGTCGAAGCCCTGCAGCCGGAGCGTGCAGGTCTCCACGTGCTTCGGAGCCTCGTAGGCCCGAGCCTCGTCAAGCCTCGTGACCTGCATCAGTCGGCCGCTCCCGTCTCGAGGCGGTACTCGCCGGTCGGGTCGAGGATCGCGACCAGCCGGACGATGCAGCCGTCGCCCTTCTCCCAGCGCCACGGGAAGGCGGCGAAGGTGCAGCGCTTGCCCGTGACTCTGTCGATCTCGCCGCCGACGTTCTCGAAGCCGACGATGCCGTTCCCGAGCAGCTCGCGGTGGCAGGGCTCCCAGTAGGGGAAGTCCTCGGCCGCGTCACGGCCCGTGTAGGCCCTGTACTCCTCGAGCACGCCCGGGATCAGGGGACCGTTCGGCTGCGGGCCGATCGCCGTGCCGAGCGGGTGGTCGAGCGCCTGGCAGTCGATGCCGAAGCCCTTGACGCCCCGGTCGCGCAGCCACTCGCCCGCCTCCTTGTAGGTGCCGGGCGAGTAGACGAAGTACTGGCGGTTGTCGCCGTAGTAGCGATGCCAGCCGGTGTTGACGATCAC
This sequence comes from Actinomycetota bacterium, assembly GCA_037444965.1. GTDB lineage: Bacteria > Actinomycetota > Thermoleophilia > Gaiellales > Gaiellaceae > JBBILK01. The sequence goes on from JBBILK010000209.1 coordinate 3,832, forward strand.
GATGTCGCCGGGACGGATCTCCGGGCGGGCGCTCTCGAGGTCCTCGGCCGTGATCACTTCCCACTTGCCCTTCGGGATCGAGACCACGACGCCCGTGCCGAAGTACGACGACAGCGGCACCTCGTCCATGAACCGCGTTCCCTCGACGACGTGAGCCGGCGCGTCGGTGTGCGTCGTGCAGTGCATGAACGTCGTGATCTGCTGCGAGAGCACGCCGGACTTCGCGTGGTAGTGGAAGCGCTCGATCTTGACGTCGGGGAAGTACGGCCACAGCGGCGCGTTCGCACCCCAGGGATGGCTGAGGTCGTAGAACTCGAGCGCTCGCTCCTTGCCCGCGCGCTCCTCGTGGGTCGTCGCGACGGACGTTCCTGCTTCCATCAGTTCGGTTCACCTCCCGGGCGCTGCCGGTGGAACGCCGAGCACTCTACGGCAGTCTGTACCGAATAGCAGAACATCAGTCTTGCTTAGCGGGACAAAGTAGGGCATGCTCGGGAGCGTGTCAAGAGGGGGAAGTACCATTCCGGCCGGGGTGGAGACGTGATGTCTGCCGGAGATCGCCCATCTCGGAATCTGGTACGGTCGTCCTATGGAACGGGACAACTCGCCTGACGCGGCCACGCGAGGCGGCGTTCAGGTCGTCGAGCGGGCGGCGCGCATCCTGCGCGCGCTCGAGGGGAACCCGGAGGGCCTCAGCCTCTCGCAGATCGCCGAGCGCGTCGGGCTTGCCCGCTCGACCGTCCACCGGCTCGTGACGGCGCTCGAGGCCGAGCGCTTCGTCGTCTCGGCCTCCCCGAACGGCCGCGTCCGGCTCGGGCCCGGACTGGCGCGGCTGGCCGGTGCCGCGAGGCGGGATCTCCGGGACGAGATCCACCCGTTCCTCGAGCGACTCTCGCGGGAGGTCCACGAGACGGTCGACCTCGCCGTCCTCGAGCACGACCACGTCCGGTTCATCGACCAGGTGGCGGCGCCGCGCCGCCTGCGGGCGGTCTCCTCCGTGGGCGCCTTCTTCCCCGCGCACTGCACGGCGAACGGGAAGGCGCTGCTCGCCCTGCTGACGGAGGACGACCTGCTGCACCGTCTGCCGGCGAAGCTCGAGCGGCACACGCCGCACACGATCACCGACCGGGCCGAGCTGATCGCGGAGCTCGAGCGCGTGCGCGGCGACGGCGTCGCCTACGACCGCGAGGAGCACACGATCGGGATCTGCGCGGTCGGGGTCGCGGTGCGCGAGCCCGCCGGGGCGCTCGTCGCCGTCACGATCCCACTGCCGTCGCAGCGGTTCTACGGGAACGAGGCGACGCTCGCAGCCGCGCTTCGGAGCACCTGCGAGGAGATCGAGCAGGCGCTCCGCTCCTCGTAGCCGGCACCCGGCCGGCCCGTAGAATCCCGTCGTGCCGAAGCCCGACGCCGCCTGGCTCGACGAGCTCTTCGAGTGGCTCCGGATCCCGAGCGTCAGCGCCGATCCGGCGCACGCCGCGGACGTGCGCGCGGCCGGGGAGTGGCTCTGCGAGTTCGTGCGCCGGGCCGGCGGAAGTTGCGGACTCGTCGAGACCGGCGGCCACCCGCTCGCCGTCGGCGAGATCGCGGCCTCGCGAGAGCCCGGTCGGGCGCCGACCGTGCTCGTCTACGGGCACTTCGACGTCCAGCCGGCCGGCGACCTCGCGATGCCGCGCATCCTGGACACCGCCAGCTTCGCCGTGCCGGTGGACCTGAACCAGGCGTTCCACGCGAGCGGCTGGATGCTCCTCGACGACGACAGCAACGACGCCGCCCTCGACGTCCACATCCGCTTCTTCAACGAGAGCAATCCGACCAACGAGCGCGTGATCCTGCGCATCCTGCCGGACGGCAGCGACGTGTGGCGCTTCCGCATGGCCGTGAACG
>JBBILK010000210.1:0-5714 GCA_037444965.1 Actinomycetota bacterium
CCGGAAGCAGCGGGCGGCCTCGAGCTCGCGGTCGTAGCCGTAGACGCCCTCGACGTCCAGGACCGCGACAGCGCGTCCCGACTCGTCGGCGAGGGCGACATGGTCGCCTCGAGGGGCGTCGTCGACCGCGAGACAGACCGGCAGCGCCCACGGCAGCCCCCCGGTGAGGTGCATCTCCTCGACGACGCGCTCGTAGTCGTCCCTGCCCATGAACCCCTCGAGCGGCGAGAGGGCGCCCGAGGCGAGCATGTCGAGATCGGCGAGCTCGCGGGGCGTGAGCCGGATCACTTCGAGCCCGTCGGCGCCCTCCGGTCGCTCGCCGGTGCGGTCGACCAGGGTGCCGCCGTGCGGCGCGATCAGGTGCTCCGCGGTGACCGCCATCAGGAGACGACCTCGGCCGCGGGAAGGACGCCGAGCTCGGCGAGCCTGGCGAGGACGATGGCCGCGCTCTCGCCGGGCTCGTGCTCCTCCGTGTTCAGCGCGAGCTCGGGGCTCGACGGCGCCTCGTAGGGATCGTCGACGCCCGTGAAGCCCTTGAGCTCGCCTGCGAAGGCCTTCGCGTAGAGACCCTTCACATCGCGCTTCGCGCACTCCTCGACCGAGGCGTGCACGTGCACCTCGACGAACGGGCCGAACTGCTCGACCAGCTCGCGCGCCTGCCGGCGGATGTCCTCGTACGGAGAGATCGCCGCGACGATGACGGCGGCGCCGTGGCGCGTCAACCGTGAGGCCACCCAGCCGATGCGGAGGATGTTCGTGTCCCGGTCCTCCTTCGAGAAGCCGAGCCCCTTCGACAGGTGGGTGCGGACGACGTCGCCGTCGAGGTACTCGACGATCAGGCCGCGCTCCTCGAGCGCGGGCCCGACCAGGTGCGCGATCGTCGTCTTGCCGGCGCCGGACAGTCCCGTGAACCAGAGGGTGAAGCCGCCGCCGGCGATCCGGTCCGACTCGGGGTGCTCGACGGGATGGATGTTGTCAGTCATTCGTGCCTTTCAGTCGTTGACCCTGGGTGGATCGCAGTTGTCGAGGTGGATGCCGCACTCGAGCTTGTCCGAGCCCGCCCAGCGACCGGCCCGCTCCTCCTCGTCGGGCCTGGTCGGCCGCGTGCACGGGATGCAACCGATCGAACGGTACCCGGCGTCGTGCAGCGGGTTGTAGGGGATCTCGTTCGCGACGATGTACCGCCAGACGTCCTTGTCGTCCCAGTCCGCGAGCGGATGCAGCTTCCAGACCGCGTAGCGCTCCGACCAGACCGCTTTCGGCGTCTCCGCCCGGCTCGGCGACTGGCTCCGCCTGATCCCGGAGATCCAGGCGTCGTAGGGCTCGAGCGCGTGGATCAGCGGCTCCACCTTGCGGATATGGCAGCAGCGGTCGGGATCGCGCTCCCAGAGGTTCGGGCCCTCGGTCGCGTGCTGCTCGGCGATTCCGATCACCTCGGGCCGGATCAGGTTGAGGCCGTAGCGCTCGACGAGGCGCTCGCGGGTCTCGTACGTCTCGCGGAAGAAGAGGTGCGTGTCGAGCTCGACCACGTCCATCTCGAGCCCGAGCTCGGCCACCAGGTGGAGGAGCACGGACGACTGCTTCTGCCAGGAGCAGGTGAGGCAGAGCCGGTCACCGAACTCGCTCGCCGCGAAGCGGATCAGCTGCTCGGCCGTGCAGCGCTCGAGCTCGGCCTCAGTCAGCGACAGCTGCAGGCTGCTCACGGAGCAGCACCTCCTTGAGCGTGTCGGCGCGGAGCCCGACCCGGAGCGTCTCGAGCGGGATGACCTCGTCGGGCGGGATGTTGCCGAGGTTCACCTCGGATCCGAAGTGCTTGACGAACCATGCCTGCGAGCCCTTCGTCGGCGCCTCGAAGATCACGTCGCCGACGTCGATCGAGTGGGCGATCTCGTCGATCAGGCCGGTTCGCATCTCGCCGGTCGGCCGGTAGATCCCGGCCGTCCCACCCTCGCGGCCCTCCGTGATCACCTTCCAGGCGCCCGCGTCGAGCTCCTCGCGGATCCACTCCACCCACTGGTAGGGCGGGAAGACGACCTCGGCGTCCTTCGAGCCGACCTCCGAGAGGACGACGAAGTCCCTGGCCAGCTCCGCGATCAGCTCGAGCTTGCGCTCGCGCTGGAGCTCGATCGTCCCGTCGGAGATCTCGACGTGCGAGAAGCGGTTGTCGGAGAGCCAGCGCCGGTACCCGTCGAGCTTGCCGCGGGCGACGGCGGCCTCGAAGAGCGTCCCGCCGCACACCACCGGCGTCTCGAACGAGCGGTAGAGGGCGATCTTCTTCTCGAGGTTCCGCGTCACGTAGGAGGTGCCCCAGCCGAGCTTGACGATGTCGACGAAGTCACCCGCGGTGTCGAAGAGGCCTTCGATGTCGCGCAGGTTCAGGCCCTTGTCGATGACGTGCGTGAGCCCCTGCGCGCGCGGCTTCGGCGAGCGCGCGGGCAGGTCGAGGAACCCATCAAAGCCTGGCATAGAGCGCCTCCAGTCGCTTCTTCGCCTCTTCCTGGACGTCGTGGAAGAGGGAGTTTCCGTGCGAGTCGATGCCGACGGTGAGCGGCCCGAAGTCCCGCACCCGGAACTTCCACAGACACTCCGGCATCAGGTCCTCCCACTCGACCTCCTCGATCTCCTCGATCTGCGTCGTCTCGAGCGCGGCGGCGCCGCCGACGATGGCGAAGTACACCATCCCGTACCGGCGCATCGGCTCGATCGCCTCGTCGGGAAGACCTCCCTTGCCGCAGATCGCGCGCACGCCGTAGTCCCGGCCGAGCGGCTCGGTGAACCGCACCATCCGCGCGCTCGTCGTCGTGCCGATGCAGAGCTTCTCGTAGCGGCCGTCCGGCAGCCGTCGGACGTTCGGCGCGGTGTGCAGGAGGAGAGCGCCCGAGAGATCCATCTGCGGCCGCTGTCCCTCGTCGATCATGCGGATCTGCGTGCGGTCGCGGATACCGATCACGTACCCGTCGACGGTGACGAGGTCGCCTGCCTCGAGCGAGCGAATGACCTCTTCGGTCGTCGGAAACGTCAGGCGATGCTCGCTCAAGGTCAGGCCTCCCTGTCGTAGCGCACGTCGCCGCTCGCAGAGACGTGCGCGCTCGCGCGCCGGGCCGCCCAGCACTGGTAGTTGACCGCGACCGGGTTCAGGGTCATGTGCGTGTCGGCGTGCTCGACGTGCACCTGCAGGACGGTCACGTCGCCGCCGAGACCCATCGGCCCGATCCCGGTCTCGTTCAGGAGCTCGAAGAGCTCCTCCTCGAGCTTCGCCACCTCGGGGTCGGGGTTGCGAGTGCCGACCGGCCTCGCGATCGCCTCCTTTGCGAGGTGCATCGCGTAGTCGGCGCTCCCGCCGACGCCGACGCCGACGATCCCCGGCGGGCACGGCTTGCCGCCGGCTCCGACGATCGAGTCGAGCACGAAGCGCTTGATCCCGCGGACGCCGTCCGCGGGGACGCACATCTTGAGGAAGCTCATGTTCTCCGAGCCGGAGCCCTTCGGCACGCACTTCACGTCGAGCCCGTCCCAGCCCGGGACGAAGTCCCAGTGGAGGATCGGAACGCGGTAGCCGACGTTCGGCCCGGTGTTCTGCCGGGTCAGCGTGTGGACGGTGTTCGAGCGCAGCGGATGCTCGACGGTCGCCCGCTCGGTTCCGTCCCGGAGCGCTTCCGCGATCCGAGCCGGGTGGAGCGGGAAGCCCTCGCCGACACGGCAGTAGAAGACGGGGATCCCCGTGTCCTGGCAGACGAGGTTCCGCTCTTCGTCCGCGACCTGGACGTTGCGGACGATGGTGTCGAGCACTCGCCGCCCCGGGGTCGAGGTCTCGCGCTCGCGCGCGGCTGCGAGCGCGTCCCTGAGATCCTGGGGGATGTCCTTCAGCGCCCAGACGTAGAGGTAGGCAGCGGCCTGCAGGACGACGTCCTGCAGGCTAGCCGAGCGATCGGTCTCGGTCATCACTTCCTAGCCTTCTCGAATGCGGCCTTCCCCGCGCGTCGCCCGAACACGACGCATTCGAGAAGGCTGTTGCCCATCATCCGGTTGCGCCCGTGCGTCCCGCCGGCGATCTCCCCGCAGGCGAACAGGCCCTCCACGGTCGTCTCTCCCCGCTCGTCGATCACGAGCCCGCCGTTCTGGTAGTGGAGGACGGGGTAGGTGAGGATCGGCTCCGCCAGGGGATCGACGCCCGCCGCCCGGTAGCGGCGAAGCATGTACGGGAGCGACACGTCGGCGTCCTCTCTCGGGATCGCCCTCGTGTCGAGCCAGACGGCAGGCCGGCCGTCGGGGGCGGCGACGCCGCGCCCTTCCCGCACCTCGCGGAAGATCGCCTCGGCGACGACGTCGCGCGGGGCGAGCTCGTCGACGAAGCGCTCGCCCGCCGCGTTCACGAGCAGGGCGCCGTAGGCCCTCGTCGTCTCGGGAATCGAGTAGCCCTGCACGCTCGGCGGCCAGGCGCCGCCGTTCGGGTGGTACTGGAGGGCGTCGAGATCGCGCGCCTCGGCGCCGAGCTCCATCGCGATCGTCGTCGTCTCGCCCGTCGCCCCCGGATGGTTCGTCGAGAGCTCGCCACGCTCCTTTGCCTCGCGGTAGCAGCGGCCGCCCGCGCCGAGAACAACGGTGCCCGCGTCGATCTCCACCTCGTCTCCCGCCTTCGGCCGGCAAGTCGCCGTGAAGCCGCCCTCGCGTCTGCGGAGCGCCACGAGCGGGTGGTGGGGCAGCGTCGCGACGGTGGTGGCCTCGACGGCGTCACGCAGCGCCGTCGTGATCGCGTGCCCGGTCCGGTCGCCGACCTGGAGCAGGCGCTTCCGGCTCGCGCCGCCGCAGCGCGCGAGCCGGTAGCTCCCATTCTGATGGGAAAACGCGACTCCGTGTTGCTCGAGCCACGAGATCGCGGCGGGCGCCTCGGACGTCAGGACCTCGACGAGCCGGCGGTCGGCCGTCTCGTGCGAGCTCTGCCAGATGTCCTCCGCGTGGATCGCGGGCGAGTCGTCCTCGCCGACCGCGGCCTGGATTCCGCCCTGGGCCTTGGCGGAGTTGCACGACTGCAGGGCTCCCTTGGTGGCGAGGCAGACCCGCGCCCCGGCCCGGTCTGCGGCGAGCGCCGCTGCGAGGCCGGAGGCACCGCTCCCGATCACGAGCACGTCGAAGCGAAGACGTCCGGGCACGAGCTCGCACTCTAGCAGAAAACTAATGTCTCTGATTAGCGTTCGTTATGTATCAGGAGCTGCGGTGCCCCTCGCTCCGTCGCCCGCATACCGGGAAGGTAGAGGAAGGCGAGCGTCCCGACCGCGCCGATCACGCCGGCGCCGACGAGCGTCTCCTTCGTGCCGACCGCTTCGGCGACCGGCCCCGTGAAGGCAAACGACACCGGGACGAGCGCGACGGAGACGAGCCAGTCGAAGCCCTCGACACGCCCGAGCAGCTCCGACGGAACCCGGCGATGAAGCTCCGTCGCCCAGACGATCATCCCGGCGGCGAAGCAGCCTCCCTCGACGAAGCTGACCGTCATCGCCTGCCACAGCGCGTCGATCACGCCGTAGAGCGCGATCGTGAGCGAGCCGAGCGACCAGGTCGCGTACATGAACGTGATGTGCCGCTGCGGCAAGCCGCGCTGCGCGACGGCGATCGACGCCAGGATCGCTCCTACGCCGCCCGCTGCGAAGACGAGCCCCAACCCCTCGGGACCGCCCCCGAGCTCGTTCTTGACGAGGTAGGGGATCAGCACCTCG
>JBBILK010000211.1:0-5713 GCA_037444965.1 Actinomycetota bacterium
GACGAGCCGGCCGCGCGCCTCCGAGGCCGGGACGCCCGTGATCTGCTCGGCCATCGCGTTCCAGAGGACGATCCGCCCCTCGCGGTCGACGGCGACGATGCCGTCGGCGATGTTGGCCAGAATGGCGCCGCTGCGCTCCTTCTCCTCCGCCACGCGCTGGTAGAGCTCGGCGTTGGCGACGGAGGCCGACGAGGCGGCGGCGAGCGCTGCGAGCGTCTGCACCTCGTCGTCGCGCCAGGCCCGCGGCGCGCTCGAATAGACGGCGAGGACGCCGTAGAGGTAGGCCTCAGCCGCATCGCCCGCCGCCGCGCCGAACGCCGCCGAGACGGCGCCGAACACGCTCGCGCGAGGGGTCGTCTCGCCGAGGGTCGCCGCGGCCCAGGCGATCCCCGCCTCCTCGGCTGGCAGCGCGATCGCCGCCGCCGCCCGCAGGAGATTCCGGCCGAGCGCGAGCGAGGCCCGGCGCTGCTCGGAGGCCCCGCGCGAGCAGAGGTCGTCGCGGGCCGAGAGCGCGAGCGCTGCAGCGTCCAGCCGCGCGGCGGCCTCGTGGGCGCTTCGGACGAACCAGGCGTCTCCACCGTCGAGCGAGAGCCTGCGGTGCGCGGCGAGCAGCCGCTCCAGGCCGGCCGCGTCGAGAGCCGCACCGCAGCCGGCGAGACCCTCGACCCCGTCCGAGTGCGCGAAGCCGCCGGCGGGGAACCCGGAGTCGGCGAGCTGGAAGAGCATGGCGAGCCGCGTCCCGGCTATGTGAGCAGGTACCTCCGGGAGAGCGGGACGCTCGTCGCCGGAGGCACCGTCGCCTCCTTCCCGTCGACGTAGACACGGAAGCTCTCCTTGTCGACACGGACGTCCGGGAGCGCGTCGTTTCGCACCATGTCTCGCTTGCCGAGGCGACGGTTGCCATGCACCGGCAGCAGGCGCGAGCCGTGCGGCCCGCCGCGCAGGGCCGGGTTGTCCAGGGCTGCCTGGGAGACGAAGACGTGCCCGAGCCGGCGTGGTGCCTCGCCCACGGCTCCGAAGTTGGGGCGGAGCATGAGCGGCTCGACGAAGATCGTGCTCCCGTTGCCGATGCCGTGATCCGAGTAGGCGATGAAGCCGTCCTTGATCACGACCTCGGGCTTGACGCCGAACCAGCCCGGCCGCCAGAGGACGAGGTCCGCGTTCTTGCCAGGCTCGAGCGAGCCCACGTGGTCGGCGATCCCGTGGGCGATCGCGGGGTTGAGCGTCACCTTCGCGAGGTAACGGAGGATCCGCTCGTTGTCACCGCGCTCGGAGTCTTCCTCGCCGAGCCGCTCCTTCATCAGGTGCGCGAGCTGGAAAGCGCGCCGAACGGTCTCGCCCACCCGGCCCATCCCGGTCGAGTCCGCCCCGATCATCGAGATCGCGCCGAGGTCGTGGAGGACGTCCTCGGCCGCCATCGTCTGCGGCCGGATCCGCGACTGCGCGAAGGCGACGTCCTCCGGGAGCATCGGGTTCATCAGGTGGACCGACATGATCATGTCCAGGTGCTCCTTGATCGCCGACGCGCTGAACGGGTTCGTCGGGTTCGTCGAGGAGGGGAGCACGTTCGGCTCGCGGACGATCTCGAGCAGGTCGGGCGCGTGCCCGCCGCCGGCCCCCTCGACGTGGTAGGCATGGATCGTGCGGCCGGCGATCGCCGCCACGGTCTCCTCGAGCGAGACGGACTCGTTGATCGAGTCCGTGTGGATCATCACCTGGACGTCGTGATCGTCCGCCACACGGAGCGTCTCGTCGATCACGGCCGGGAAGGCGCCGAGGTCCTCGTGGATCTTGAAGCCCGAGGCGCCCCACTCGAGCGCGTGCTCGAGCGGCGCGGCGCTCGAGGAGGCGCGAGCGATCAAGGCGACGTTGATCGGGAAGCCGGCAAGGCTGTCGAGCATCCGCTCGAGCGCGAAGCGCGGGTTCGTGCCGACGTCGAAGGCGAGCCCCGAGCCGCCTCCGATCAGCGTCGTGTAGCCGAGCGCGAGGTAGTCGTCGAGCATCGTCGGCGCGAGCAGGTGCACGTGGCAGTCGATCGCGCCCGGCGTCGCGATCAGGCCGTGGCCGACGAAGACGCCGGTGTCGGTGCCGATCACCATGTCGACGCCGTCCTGGAGGTCGGGATTGCCGGCGTGCCCGACCCCGGCGATCTTGCCGTCGGCGATCCCGATGTCGGCCTTGACGATCCCGAGCACGGGGTCGATCACGAGGGCGTTCACGAGCACGAAGTCGAGGGTCGGCTCGCGGCTCTGCGACGGTCGCGCGACCTGGCCGTCCCTGATGTTCCGCCCGGCCCCGATCAGGCTCTCCTCGCCGACCGGGATCAGGCTCCGCTCGACTCTCGCCCGGAGATTCGTGTCGCCGAGCCGGACGAGATCGCCTTCGCCGGGGCCGTACATGAGCGCGTAGAGCGAGCGATCGAGCTCGAACGTCACGGGAGGAACCCCCGCTCGCGCGCCCGCTCGAAGGCGGCCTGCCTCACCGCCGGGTCGTCGAGGGCGCCTTCGACGAGCCCGTGGAAGCCGCGCACCACGCGGCGTCCGCCGAAGCCGCAGAGCCGCACCCGGCGCGTCTCGCCCGGCTCGAAGCGGACGGCCATCCCGGCCGGCAGGTCGAGCCGCATGCCGTACGCCTGCTCGCGGTCGAAGCGGAGGGCCCGGTTCGCCTCGAAGAAGTGGTAGTGCGAGGTGACCTGGATCGCGCGATCGAGGGTGTTCGTGACCTCGAGCTCGACCGTTCTCGCGCCGGCGTTGCCGACGACCGGTCCCTCCGGATGGATGATCTCGCCCGGGATCACGGCGTCGCCGTCTTCACCGGGAACCAGAGCGTCACGAGCTGGGTGCCGTCCTCGAACAGGCCTTCGATCTCGAGCCGGTCGACGAGGTCGGCGACGCCCTCCAGCACGTCGTCCTCCGAGAGGGCCGCGTAGCCGGCGGCGGCCGCCTCGTCGTAGCTCTTCCCCGCGCGGGCCGCCTCGATCACCTCGTCGCAGATGATCGCGACCGCTTCGGGGTGGTTGAGCCTGAGGCCGGCCGCGCGCCGCTTCCGGGCGAGCTCCGCGGCGAGGAAGATCCAGAGACGCTCCTTCTCGACCGGCGTCAGCTTCACGGCGACCGATTCTCGTCCCCTCGCGCGGGCTTTGCAACCGCGTCGTCAGTGCTGGTGCGCGGGGGCGGCGAGCGGGGTTTCGAGCCCGAGCCGCACGAGGGCGAAGTCGATCTCGGCTCCCTCGAGCCCGAGCGCGCGGACGGTCGCGGCTGCGATGTCACGGCTCGTCGTGATGGGGATGCGGATCTCACCGTTCACCGTCTCGAGCGAGACGTGCTGGTTGCCGAAGGCATGGCCTAGCCGGACAGCCTGTGCGAGCAGCTCGTCACGCTCGAGCCCCGCGGAGAGCCGGACGATCAAGGTCTCCTCGGGCGTCCGCTCGACGACGACGATCCGTTCTCCGTCGTCGGCGAGGACGGCACCGTGCCGCAGGTAGGAGCCGCGCTCGAGGTCGACCGCGACGTCCGTGCCGCCGTCCGTCAACGCACGAAGCCGCCGCTTCGAGGCGTCGTGGGAGCTCACGTGGAGCTTCTCGACCATCCGCCCGGCGAACCGCTCCTCGTCCCGGTCGCCGAGGATCTCGCGGACGAGGAGCATCAGGCGCCCGCCCGGTCGAAGAGCACGGCGCCGAGCAGGTGGTCGAACACCGCCGCAGCGCCCGGCTCGTCGCGCAAGTCGGTGAAGAGCGTCGGTCGCCCCGGGCGGGCTTCCGCGAGGTCGGCGCGCATGCGGTCGAGGTCGGCCCCGACGTGCGGAGCGAGATCGGTCTTGTTCACGACCAGGAGGTCGGCCTGGACGATGCCGAGGCCGCGCTTGCGCGGCACGTCGTCGCCGGCGGCGACGTCGATCACGTAGATCCAGTGGTCGACGAGCTCCGCGCTGAACGTCGCGGCGAGGTTGTCGCCGCCGGACTCGACGAGGACGAGGTCGAGCGGGCCGTGCTCGCGCTCGAGCTGCTCCGCGGCGGCGACGTTCATCGACGGGTCCTCGCGGATCGCGGTGTGGGGACAGGCGCCGGTCTCGACGCCCACGACGAGCTCCGGGTCGATCAGGCCTCCGGCCTGCAGGCGCTCGGCGTCCTCCTTCGTCACGAGGTCGTTCGTGATCACCGCGACGCGGAGGGCGCGTGCGTGCAGGAGCGGGAGCAGGCGCTCGATCAGGCGCGTCTTCCCGGAGCCGACGGGCCCGCCGATCCCGACTCGCACTGCGCTCACGGTGGCAGTCTACGGCTGCGGGCGACCGCCGTTTCGTGCCACCCAGGCACCATGAGTCGGGGACGCTGAGATCCGTGCCGGCGGTCGTGGCCGAGGCGCCTACGGGGCCGCCCGGAGGGGCACGTCGCGCCCTCGGCGATAGGCGCGGGCCTCCTCGACGAGCGCCTCGAAGAGCCGCTTCTCGTCGGCCTCCTCGGGGTGCCAGAGGACGCCGATCGCGAAGCGGTGGGCCGGGTCCTCGATCGCCTCGACGCAGCCGTCCTCGGCCCAGCCGACCGCCTCGATCGCCTCCCCGACGCGAGCGAGCCCCTGGTGGTGAGAGGAGTGCACCTCCACGCGCTCGCCGAGGATCCGCGCGGCGCGGCTCCCCGGCCGCAGGTGCACCTCGTGGATCGAGAACGAGCCGGGTACCTCACGGTGACCCTCGTGGCCGACGAGCTCGGGAAGGTGCTGGTGCAGATCGCCGCCGTGGATCACGTTCAGGATCTGCATCCCGCGGCAGATCGCGAGCACCGGGAGCTCGCGCGCGAGCGCTCCCTCCAGCAGCGCGAGCTCTGCGTGGTCCCGCTCGGGCTGCGTCACCGTCGTCTCGGGATGCCGCTGGGCGCCGTAGCGCTCGGGGTCGATGTCGGCTCCGCCCGAGAGGATCAGCCCGTCGAGGATGTCGAGGGTCTCCTCGACTGCGGCGTCGAGCGGTGGAATCATGATCGGCCGCCCACCCGCCCGGTCGACCGAGTCGACGTACGAGAGCGGAATCAGCGCCGCCGGGAGCTTCCAGGCTCCCCACGAGGCGTCCTGGGCGTAGGAGGTGATGCCGATCACCGGCCGCATGCTCCGAGTCTACGCTGCGGCCCATGGCCCAGCGTCCGCTCCCGATCCACGCCGTCGGCCGGCCGGCGCCCTGGCCCCTGGTCGCGACCTCGTTCGTCCTCGCCCTGCTCGGCTGGGCCGCCGCCTCCGCGGCGGCGATCCGAGCCGTCCCGGACCTGGCTGCGGGCCGGCTCGGCGCGCAGTCGCCCGTCCTTGCGCTCCATCTCGCCGCTCTCGTCTTCTTCCCGTTCGCCGTGACCGGAGCAGCCTGGCACACGCTGCCGGTGATGCTGCGCAACCACCTCCGGAACGTCCGCATGCTGTGGCTCGCGCTGCCGCTCCTCGCGGGCGGCGTGCCGCTCGCCGCCGGAGTCGCGCTCGGCGCGGACAGGCTCGTCTGGGCCGGGACCGGGCTCCTAGCGGCCGCGCTCGCCGTCACCCTGCACCAGCTCGCCGGCCTGATCCTCCGCGCTCCGAGAGAGAAGACCCTCGTCGCGAGCCGGGCCGGCGTCGCGCTCTCGGCCCTCCACCTCGTCGCCGCCTTCGTCCTCGGCGCGGCGGTCTTCTCGGCGGCGGGGCCGACGGTGTGGGGGGTGCCGTACGAGCGGATGGTGCTCGTCCATCTCCTGCTGGCCGCGCTC
>JBBILK010000212.1:0-5387 GCA_037444965.1 Actinomycetota bacterium
AAGCCCTACACAAGACAATGCTCGAGGAGTGCTGGCGACCCAGCTTCGCCCGCTATGAAGGACCCTGGGTTTTCTGGAGGCTCCGAGACCAGGCGCTGTCCTGGGGGAAGGAGATGCTCCGGCCATGTCGAGACCGAGGAAGTACTCCGATGAGTTGCGCGAGCGGGCGGTCCGGCTCTACTTCGAGTCGGAGCGGCCGATCGCGCACGTCGCCCGCGATCTGGGTATCCACCGGGAGGCGCTGCGGCAGTGGGTACGGCAGGCGGAGGCCGACTCCGGCCGCCGCCGCGATCTGCTGACCACGGACGAGCGCGAAGAGCTGAAGCGGCTGCGCAAGGAGAACGCTGAGCTTCGGCGTGCGAACGCGATCCTGAAGGACGCCTCCGTCTATTTCGCGACGGAGCTCGACCCGACCCGGCGAAGGTGACGCGCTACATCGAGCAGCGGCGCGGCGTCTTCGGGGTCGAGCCGGTCTGCCGTGTGCTAGGGGTGCCGGTGAGCACCTTCTACGCGCGCAGATCCCGGGTGCCGTCCCGCCGCGAGCTCGCCGACCGGCAGCTGCTGGTCGAGATCGAGGCGGCGCGCGTCGGCTACCGCGCGGTCTACGGGGTGCGCAAGACCTGGAAGGAGCTGCGTCGGCGCGGCCTCGACGTCGGCCGCGACCAGGTCGCCCGCGTCATGCGCCGCGCGGGCCTGGAGGGCAAGCGTCGCGGCGCGAAGAAGCGGACGACGATCGCGGACGAGACAGCGCTCGAGCGGGCCCGCGACCTGCTCCAGCGCGACTTCGCGGCGAGCAGGCCGAACGAGAAGTGGGTCTGCGACATCACCTACCTGCGCACCTGGAGCGGCTTCGTCTACCTGGCCTTCGTGCTCGACTGCTTCAGCCGGATGATCGTCGGCTGGCAGCTCGCCACCCACATGCGCACCGACCTGGTGCTCGACGCGCTCGAGATGGCGAACGGGCTGCGCCGACCAGACGCGGGCCTGATCGCCCACTCAGACCGCGGCTCCCAGTACACCAGCATCCGCTACACCGACCGCCTCGACGAGCTCGGCGCCGCGCCCTCGGTCGGATCCAGAGGCGACGCCTACGACAACGCGATGGCCGAGGCCTGGGTCGCGACCTTCAAGTCGGAGCTCGTCGACGGCCGCCGCTTCCCCGGCTACGAGCACGCCGAACACGAGGTCCTGCACTGGATCGGCTTCTACAACGAGGAGAGACTGCACGAAGCACTCGGCGACTTGCCGCCCGCCGAGTACGAGATGATCAATTACAAAGAAGACAACAACCCACTACTGGCAAGCAGGTAACCGAGCCTCTACGAAACCCAGGGCGGATCACTACCTGCACGTGCGCTTCACCGGACTCAGGCGAGACCTCGAACAGTGGCTTCGCTACTACAACCACGACCGCGCCCACAACGGTCGCCTCACCCGCGGTCGCATCCCCGCCCAGATCGTCTACGGTGCCCGCAAGGTGAACGCGAGATGAGCCGAGACTGTCGGCACATCTCGGTGACTGTCCAGGCTAGGTGCCGAGATAGACCGTCTTCAGACGGCTGTAGAAATCGACGGCCACCGAGCCTTGCTCTCGGAAGGTCGAGCTCGACGAGAGCTTCAGACCGCCGAAGGGTGCCTGGGGTTCCATGCCGCTCGTCGGCCGGTTGATGCGGACCATTCCAACCTCGACCTCGTCTGCAAAGCGCATCGCTGCTTTGAGGTCGTTGGTAACGATGCCGCCGGAGAGACCGTAGTCGGAGTCGTTGGCGATCGCGATGGCTTCATCTAGGTCTGCGGCTTCGAGTACGCCGATCACTGGACCGAAGATCTCCTCGCGCGCCACCCGCATCGCCGGCTTGACACCGGCGAGAACCGCCGGGCGAAGGAAGAGGTCTTCCACGTCTCCTCCGGTCAGGATCTCAGCACCCTCTTCGCGAGCGAGTGTGAGATAGGAGAGGTCGGTCTGGAGCTGGCTCTCGTCGACGACCGGCCCCATCCCGGTGCCCGTCAAGAGCCCGTCGCCGGGCTGCCAGGAGTCCGTCTCGCGAACGAGCGCATCGACGAACGCACCGTGCACGCCGCGGGTGCAGATCACCCGGCTCGTGGCGGTGCAGACCTGGCCCGTCATCGCGAAGCCACCGCGAGCGGCCACGCCCGCCGCGAAGGCAGGGTCGGCATCATCGAGGACGACGAGGGCGTTCTTGCCGCCCATTTCGAGCTGGACGCGCGCCAGGCGTCCGCCTGCCAGCTCGTTGATTCGAAGGCCGACGGGTACGGAGCCGGTGAAGCTCACCGCGGCGACCCTCGGGTCGCGAACGAGGGCGTCGCCGACGACGCCGCCTGATCCGTAGACGATGTTCAGCACCCCGGGTGGAAGGCCCGCCTCGAGCAGGCACTCCGCGAGGTGCCACACGGAGACGGGCACGAGCTGCGCTGGCTTGAGCACGACCGCGTTCCCGGCGACGAGCGCGGGGGCGAGCTTCACCGTGGGCGCGAGCAACGGCCAGTTCCACGGCGTGATGAGAACGACGACGCCGAGAGGCTCCTTGACCGTGTAGAGGTGTGTCCCGGGAACGGAGGACGGAAGACTCTCGCCTTTGAGTCGCGACCCTTCACCAGCGGCGAAGCGCAAGATCTCGATGGAGCGTTCTACCTCGATCGTGGCCTCGGTGAGGATCTTTCCCTCCTCGGCACTGAGATCGCGCGCAACCAACTCCTTGCGAGCGGTCAGGGAATCCGCTGCGCGGAAGAGAACGGCGCCACGGGCCGGCGCAGGTGTCTTCCTCCAGGCCGGGAAGGCGTCCTTCGCCGCGCTGATCGCGGCGTCTGCCTCGTCGGCGCCGCCGACGGGGCACTCAGCGACGATCTCGTCGGGGCGCGCGGGGTTTCGGCGCTCACGCGCGGGCTCGCCGACCCACTCGCCGCGGATCAGGTGGCGGATTGCGATGCGCCGGTTCACCGTCATGCTCATCTCCACTCTCCCGAGATCGGATGACCTCTTCATACGGCTCTCGACTGGTGAAGTCCAGTAGCATTACGTTCCGGCACTGATCGCCAGGAGTTATCGCTTAGCTCGATCCCCAATGGAACTCCGTCACCTGAGGTACTTCGTCGCCGTCGCCGAGGAGCTGCATTTCGGCCGGGCGGCAGAGCGCCTTCACATCGTTCAGCCCGCACTGTCAAAGCAGGTCAGCGCCCTCGAGCAGGAGCTCGGCGTTCAGCTGCTGAACCGGACGAAACGGCGCGTCTCGCTGACGGACGCGGGCGAGGCCTTTCTGGGAGAGGCACGGGAGGTCCTTCGCCAGAGCACTCACGCCATCGAGACAGCTCGACGAGCCGCCCGCGGTGAGCACGGTCGCCTCGAGATCGGCTACGTCGGGCCGGCGATCGAGAGCATCCTCCCCGGAATCGTCCGCGAGTACCGGGACCGCTACCCCGACGTAAAGCTCGATCTACATGAGCTGACGAGCCTGATGCAGATGCGGCGGCTGCGTGAAGGAGTCCTCGACGTCGGCTTCCTCCGCACGCGTGCAAACGATGACGAGCTCGTCTTCCGAAGCGTCTTTCGCGAGTCGATCCTCCTCGCACTTCCGTGCGGCCACCCGCTTGCCGCCCGGGAAGAAGTGTTGCTCGAGCAGCTCGCCGACGAGCCCTTCGTCCAGATCCCGCGGCGGCGAGAGCCGGCCACCTACGATCGGCTAATCGCCTTCTGCCGCAACGCCGGCTTCAGCCCCAACATCGTGCAGGAGGCCGAGCGCGTGCCGAGCGTGCTCGGGCTTGTCGCGTCCGGCGTGGGGGTCGCGTTCGCTCCGGGCTCCGCGCAACAGCTGAGGCGTGCGGGCGTTGTCTATCGAGCGCTCAAGGATGCATCGTTCACCTACGAGGTCGTTCTCGCCCACCGTCGGGACGGTGTGTCACCTGCCCTGCACCGGTTCCTCGAGACCGTCGACGAGCTCGTGCCCGAGGAGCCGGAGGTCGCCGCCCCAGTCGAGGCGATGCCGACCCGCAAGCGCGGCAAAGCGAAAGCGACGTCAACGGTCCGCGGCGTTTCCGGGCGAACGTCCTTCCCGAGCTGACTCTAAGGCAAGCGTCGCAGGCTCGGGGATCACGAAGGACTCGCGCCGGTACGGGAGCGGAACGGCCGGGTCGCCACTATCGATCTCGCGGCCCAGCCGGTGGCCATCGAAGATGACGTCTGCTATCAGGCGGGGAGCGACGCAGTCCCCGATCCGGTAGGTGCCTTCGATCCCTGCGACATCCAGCCGCTCCTCGTTTGCGACGAGGTCAAAGTACAGCTGCTCGTTCGAGAGCCGGTGAGTCACGAGAACGACCGCGTCGGCGTCCCGCTGCACGGGATCATCCCACTCATCGACTCCGTGAAGAAGACTGGGCTCGATCGAAGTGAGCTTGACGGCGCGGGTCATTGCGATTCCCAGCTCGTGCAGGGAGCGGCGCAGCATCACGATCTCGCGAGTGAACTCACAAAACTGCGCGACCTGTGGCAGCGGCGTGACAAGCTCAACGTTGTACCCCTCGGCGTGCAGCGTCTCCGCGAGGCCCGCTCCCATGAAGTACCCCTCGGCATCGTAGACAACGACGCGCGGTCCCGGCGGGCGTTTTCCCTCGATCATCACCTGCTCGGGCGTCAAGACGTGTGGGAGCGAGGAGTCAGCGCCGTCGATCGGAGCGTGGGTCATGTTGCTCACGCCGTCCCCGGCCCAGCGAGCGCCCGTCGCGATGACGACGATCTCGGCGCCGTAGCCCATCACTCCGTCGGCGTCGAGGCGAAGGCCCGTGATCACTTCGACGTTCGGGAGCTTGCCAAGCTGGATGGCGCGGTAATTGAGGATGCGTGCCCACTCGCCGAGGCCGGGGAGCCGGGGCACCCAGCGTAAGATGCCGCCGATCTCGGTTTGGGCTTCGACGAGGTGGACGCGACGCATGCCGCGTTTGCCGAGCACGATCGCGCACTCCATCCCGGCGGGCCCGGCGCCGACCACGAGCACGTCACGGTCCGAGTTGGACGCCCGCTCGAATCGCTCGGGATGCCAATGTCTGCGGAACTCCTCGCCGGCGGTCGCGTTCTGGGTGCAGCCGATGTGTCCTCGGTGGAGGGCCTTGGCTATGCAGATGTTGTTGCCGACGCACTCACGGATCTCGTCGTAGCGGCCCTCCTCGATCTTCTTCGGGAGGAACGGGTCGGCGATCGACGGTCTCGCCGCTCCGATGATGTCGAGCTTGCCGCTTCGGATCGCCGCCGCCATCGTGTCCGGGTTCGTGAAGCGTCCGACGCCGACGATCGGCTTCGCCGACGCTTCCTTCACCCGAGCGGTGTACTCGAGTTCGTGGCCCTCAGGAAAATACCGCGACGTCCCCGCATCCTTCCA
>JBBILK010000212.1:5397-5711 GCA_037444965.1 Actinomycetota bacterium
GGCGATCGATCCAACCTTTACGTTCCAGAAGTCGACGAGGTGATCGGCGAGACGGACGAACGAAAGGCCCTCGTCGAGGTCGACCCCAGCTGGCCCGAGCGCATCGACGCAGTACCTGACCGAGATCGCGCAGTCCTCGCCGATTGCCTCCCGAACACGCTCGAGGGTCTCTAGGAAGAACCGGGCCCGGTTCTCGATCGAGCCGCCGTACTCGTCCGTCCGCCGGTTGTAGAAGGGCGAGAGGAACTGGAGCAGGAGGAAGCTGTCAGCGCCGTACAGGCTGACGATGTCAAAGCCGACGTCGCGGGCGCTCT
>JBBILK010000213.1:0-5700 GCA_037444965.1 Actinomycetota bacterium
CATGGAGAAGGGCTGGAACGCGGAGCGGAAGGTCTTCGTGCAGCACTACGAGACGGACTTCCTCGACGCGTCCGTGCTGCTGATGCCGCTCGTCAAGTTCGTCGCCCCCACCGACCCGCGCTGGCTCTCGACCCTCGACGCGATCGGCAACGAGCTCGTCTCCGACTCGCTCGTCTATCGCTACAACGTCGGGGCCTCGCCGGACGGGCTCGTCGGCGAGGAGGGCACGTTCTCGATCTGCTCCTTCTGGTACGTCGAGGCGCTCGCCCGCGCGGGGCGGCTCGACGAGGCCCGGCTCGCGTTCGAGAAGATGCTCACCTACGCGAACCACCTCGGCCTCTACTCCGAGGAGATCGGCCCGACCGGCGAGCAGCTCGGCAACTTCCCGCAGGCCTTCACGCACCTCTCGCTGATCTCGGCCGCGGTCAACCTCGACCGCCTGCTGGGGTAGCGAGCCGAGAGCCGGACGCGGAGGGGCGGGCTCCTTCCCGGCCCCTCCGCTTGCTCCCCTGGTGAGCCCGTCTACTTCCCGGCCGGGCGGAACGCGAGCTCCCGCGGCGCCTCGACGCCGATCTTCGGCAGCCAGCCGAGCCAGCTCGGCAGGTACCAGTTCCAGCGGCCGAGCAGCGTCATCGTCGCGGGGACGAGCACCGAGCGGACGATCGTCGCGTCGAGGAGGACGGCGACGCCGAGCCCGAAGCCCATCTGCTGGAACATGACGAGATCGCCGGCGGCGAAGCCGCCGAACACCGCGACCATGATCAGCGCCGCGCCGGTGATCAGGCGCGCGGTCGAGCGGACGCCGTGGGAGACCGCGTCCGCCGTCGAGCGTGTCTCGTCGTACCGCTCGCGGATCCGGCTGAGCAGGAACACGTGGTAGTCCATCGAGAGCCCGAACAGCACCGAGAAGAGGAAGAGCGGGATCCAGGGCTCGATCGTGTCGAGCTCCCGGAACCCGAGCAGCTCGTTCCCGACCCCGTACTGGAAGACGAGCACCATCAACCCGTAGGCGGCGCCGACGGAGAGCAGGTTCATCACGATCGACATCGCGGGGATCACGATCGAGCGGAAGGCGACCATCAGCAGCAGGAAGCTGAGGCCGAGCACGAACGCGATCACGATCGGCAGATAGCTCGCGGTGAGGTCGACGAAGTCGATCTCCTCCGCCGTCGCCCCCCCGACGACGACGCGGGCGCCGACGCCGCCGAACGCGTCGGGGATCAGGTCGGCCCGGAGCTCGCGGACGGCCTCCACGGCAGCGTCTCCGGTCGCCTCGCCCCGAAGCGGCACCGAGAGCAGCGCCAGGTCGCCGGCGTCGTTCGTGGCGAGGGTCGGCACGCCGAAAGCGTCGTTTCCTGCAAGGGACGTCTCCAGCCGCTCGATCGCAGCCCGAACGGGCCGCGACCCGACGTCGCCGTCGATCACGACCTGAGCGGGCGCGAGCAGCGTCGCCGGGAAGTCCTGCTCGAGGGCGACGAAGCCGCGCTTCGACTCGAAGCGGTCGGGGAGCGTCGTGATGCCGGCCGAGCCCGTGTCGAGGCTGAGGGCGGGTACGGCCGCGGCCAGGAGCACGGCGGTCGTGGCCGCGAGCGCGAGCCCGGGCCGCCGCAGGACGGCCGCGGTGACGCGCGACCAGAAGCCCCGTGCCTCGCCAGCGGCGACCCGCCGGCCGACGAACGGGACCCGCAGGGCGTCCACCCGGTCGCCGAGCAGGCTGAGCACCGCCGGCAGGAGCGTCATCGCGGCGAGCACCGAGACGGCGACGACGAGGATCGCGCCCAGGGCGAGGGAGCGGAAGATCGTCGTCGGGACGAGCAGCATCCCGAGCAGCGCGAGCACGACGGTGAGACCGCTGAAGAGCACGGCGCGGCTGGACGTCGCGCCGGCGACGCCGATCGCCTCGAGCTTCTCGCGGCCGCGCGCGCGCTCCTCGCGGAAGCGCGAGATGACGAAGAGCGAGTAGTCGATGCCGACGGCAAGCCCCATCATCGTGATCATGTTCACGACGAAGAACGAGAGCTCGAACGCCTGGCCGACGACCGCCGCCAGCCCGACCGCGATCGCGATCGAGACGATGCCGAGGACGACGGGCACGACGGAGGCGACGAAGGCGCCGAACACGGCGACGAGGATCACGAGCGCGGCCGCGAGCCCGAGGAACTCGCCGGTCTTGAGATCCTCGTCGGCGAGCTGGCGGAAGTCCTGGTCGCCCGTGAAGACCCCGGTGATCGAGACGGCGAAGCCCGAGGTGCCGCCCGCATCCTCGACCGCGCGCACCAGACCCGCGACGTCGGGCTCCTCGCCCGCGAGATCGAGCGTGATCATCGTCGCGTGGCGGTCGGCCGAGACGAGCGACTCGTCGCCGGTCTCGAAGTAGCTGCGGGCGTTCGCGACGACACCGGTCGCGGCGCCCTGCGCCCGGAGCTGCTCGGCGAAGCGGGCGAACGCCGGATCGTCGACGGTCAGCTCCTCCGAGCGGACGACGACGACCTCGTCGACCGGGTTCGGGTTCGCGAGGCGCTCCTCGAGGAGCGTCTCCGCCTGCTTCGAGTCCGGGTTGCCCGAGAAGCCGGCCTCGGAGGTGAGCGCTCCGGAAAGCAGCGTGAACGAGGCGAGCACGGCGACGACGAGGGCGAGCGCCCAGGCGCCGATCGCCGTCCAGGGCCGCCGTGCGCTTGCGAGTGCGAGCTTCTGTGTCATGGGGAGCCTCCGCGTCGGTCGTGTCTACCGTGAAGGGTCGCGCCGGGGCTCACGCGACGGGATGTGGCCTCCCCGCCTCCTGGGGTGCGGTTTTCCCCACACCTGCGAGGCGATACCCGCCGTGCGGACGATCCTCGTTGCCCCGCACCTTCTCGAGGAGCACACGCTCCGCGAACGCGGAAGGGCGAGCATGCTCGCCCTTCCGCGGGTTGGTGTCTAGGCCGCGACCGCGAGGACGGACGCGACGCCGACGATCGCGACGGTGAAGAGCGCCGAGCCGACGGCGATCAGCCTGGCGACTCTCTTCTTCTCTGCCTGGAGCGCGATGGCGGTCATGGCTCTCTCCTGTCCTCGGAACCCGTGCTTGCGTTACGCATACGGTCGCGCAGCGAGGCATTCGCGGGAATCGAGCCAGCATGCGTCCTCCGGTGCGGGAAACCGCACCGCCGCGCCGGGCGCTACGAGCGCAGGTACGTGAGCACGGCGAGCACGCGCCGGTGATCCTCGGGCGCAGCCGGCAGCCGCAGCTTCCCGAAGATGCTCGTCACGTGCTTCTCGACGGCCCGCTCGGTGACGACGAGCCGCTCGGCGATGCCCTGGTTCGAGCGGCCCTCGGCCATCAGCTCGAGCACCTCCCGCTCCCGCGGCGTCAGGTCGGCGAGCGGGTCGTCGCGCCGGCGCCGCCCGACGAGCTGCGAGACGACCGCCGGATCGAGCGCCGATCCGCCCTCCGCCACGCGGCGGACGGCGGCCGCGAACTCCTGCACGTCGGAGACTCGATCCTTCAGGAGATAGCCGACGCCTTCTGCGCTCTCCGCCAGCAGGTCGAGCGCGTAGCCCGGCTCGACGTACTGCGAGAGCACGAGCACGCCGGTGCCCGGGTACCGCTCGCGGATCTCCCGCGCCGCGCGGAGGCCCTCGTCGGTGTGCGTCGGAGGCATCCGGATGTCGACGATCGCGACCTCGGGGCTGTACGAGCGCACCCTGAGCAGCAGCTCGTCCGCGTTGCCGGCCTGGCCGACGACCTCGAAGCCGGCGTCCTCGAGCAGACGCGCCACTCCCTCGCGAAGCAGAACGGAGTCGTCGGCGATCACCACCCGCACGCAGTGCAGCCTAGCCTGAGGCAGCGGGCGAGAGCGGGATCCGGGCGCGGACCCGGGTGCCGGTGCCGGGCGGGCTCTCCACCTCGAGCTCGCCGTCCAGCGCCTCCACCCGGTCGGCGAGGCCGCGCAGTCCCGAGCCACGGTCCGCGTCCGCGCCTCCGATCCCGTCGTCTGCCACCTCGACGAGCGCGTAGCCGTCGGCGCGCCCGACGCTCACGGTCACGGCGCTGGCCCGCGCGTACTTGGCGACGTTGGCGAGCGCCTCCGAGACGACGTAGTAGGCGGCGGCCTCGACCTGCGGCGGCAGCCGCTCCTCGAGCGCGAGCTCGAGCTCGACCGGCGTCGGCGCGCGCCCGGCGAGGGCCTCGAGCGCCGCCGGCAGCCCGCGGTCGGTGAGGACCGCGGGGTGGATGCCGCGCGCGAGCTCGCGGAGCTCCTCGAGCGCCTGCGCGAGCTCCTCCCCGCCCTGCCGCAGGATCTGTTCCGCGGCAGCGGGATCGGTCCTCGCCTTCGACTCCGCCAGGCGCAGAGCCAGGGACAGGGCGACGAGCCGTTGCTGGGCGCCGTCGTGCAGGTTCCGCTCGAGCCGGCGCCGCTCCGCGTCGCCCGCCTCGACGATCCGGGCGCGGGAGGCGCGCAGCTCCTCCTCCGCCCGCTTCCGCTCCGTGATGTCGATGCCGGCGCTCACGATGTACTCGACCTCGCCGCGCTCGCCGAGCAGCGCGTTGTTCGACCAGAGGATCAGGCGCCGGCCGCCGTCACGAGTGAGCCAGTGGTTCTCGTTCGTGCTCGGGAAGTCGCCCGCCCACACCTCGTCGAGCCGGCGGTGAAGCCGCTCGGCCTCCTCGGGGAGGATGAAGAGATCCCAGAAGCCGCGCCGCTGCACCTCAGCGAACGTGTATCCCGTCAGCTTCTCGCACTCGCGGTTGAAGCGAAGCAGCCGTCCCTCCCGGTCGAAGACGATCACGAGCACCGGCGCGCTGTCGATGAGCGCAGAGATGAAGTCACGCTCCCTGCGCAGCTCCTCCCGGGCCCGTTTGCGCTCAGTGATGTCGGCCAGGACGGCCATGTAGCGGACGGCGTTCCCGTCCGCGTCGTAGACCGGCGCCGCCGAGAGCGCGACGTCGACGGTCGAGCCGTCCTTGCGGAGCCGGGTCGTCTCGGTCTCGACCACCTCGCCCCGCTGCATGCGAGCGCGAAGCGCCTCGAACTCGCCTTCCTTCTGACCGGGGACGAACGGGACCCCGGCGCCGATCACCTCCTCGCTCGTCCAGCCGTAGAGCCGCTCGGCCGCCCGGTTCCAGAACGTGACGCGGGCGGCGAGATCGGCCTCGACGATCGCGAGCGGCGAGGCGTCGATCAGGGCCCGGAGCCGCTCCTCGCTCTCCCTGAGCTGCTCGAGCCGTGCGCGCAGCTCGGCCTGCAACCGCTCGTTCTCGAGCGCCAGCCCGGCCACGGCGCAGACGCCGTCGACGAGCTCGGGCTGGTCGAGGAGAACCGGGTCGTGGATCAGGGCGCCCACGCGCCGTCCTTCCCGCTCGACGATCGTGACCGCCGCGCGCGCGCTCTCGGCGGGGAGCTCGACCGGGTGGCCGACGGCGTCGACGTAGCTTCGCGACTCGGGCAGCCAGTAGGCGACGGCGAGGGACGGGTCGCCGAGAGCCCGCGCGAGGGCCTCGCGCAGACGCCCGGGCGCATGTGCCTCCTGCAGCTGGACGACGAGCCGGCTGACAGCCGTCCGAGCCAGACGGTGGTGGAGCAGGCCGATCAGGAAGGCGAGCGGGACGAAGGCGATGATCGCGAACGTTGCGAGCCGTGCCGGCACCTCGGCGGTGTCCCCGGAGATCCCCGAGACGAACATCGCCATTGCCGCGAGCGCCGTGATCGCCCCCGACCA
>JBBILK010000214.1:0-5691 GCA_037444965.1 Actinomycetota bacterium
CGAGGAGCGCAAGCGGGCCGCCGCCGCGGCCCCAGAGCCGGGCGAGCGCGATCAGGCGGCCGCGGATCAGGTTGCTCGCGAAGTGCTCCTGGTTGACGGCGAGCGTTCCCGCCTCCCACTCGGCGCCGATCTGGGCGAGCACGGGGAGGACGAGCTCGCGCAGGACGAGCTCGAGCCCGAACGCGGACAGGCTCTCGTCGAGCACCGCGTGCGCCCCGGCCTCGTCGTAGTTGTGGATGGCGGCGAGCAGTCGATTGGCAGCGTCTTCGAGCAGGCGCTCGGACGGGCGCGCCTCCTGGAGCGCGGCCCGAGCGGCTTCCGCGGCCGAGAGACCCTGGTCGAGCCCCTGGCGCATACGGGCGACCCGCTCGGCGTCGTCCGCGGTGTAGAGCCGGAAGCCGCCGGCCGAGCGGATCGGCCGCAGCAGCTCGTAGCGGCGCTCCCAGGCGCGCAGGAGCTCCGGGCTGACGCCGACGCGGCGGGCGAACTCGCCGATCCGTAGCGGTCCAGGTTCGGCAGGCATGCGCTAACTATACACACTCCGGACAGAGACTTGACAGAACGTGGAGCCGCCTGTATTCTTGTTCAAGTTTGGTCAAGATTTTGTCAAATAAGGAGGATCACCGTGGAGAAGGCTCACACACTGGCGGCGCGACCCGAGGCCACCGCACGGGCGCTGATCCTGCTCGGGGCCTTCGTGTCGTTCGTCCTCTCCGTCGCGCTCTTCTTCGGAGGCGACGAGCAACAGGGCATCTTCGTCGGCCTCTGGGTGCCGTCGATCCTCGCGCTCGGCGGCCTCGTCCTGCGCCGCAGCGAGCGATGAGTACCGCCGGGCTCTTCGCCATGGGCGTGGTCGTCACCCTCATCGTCGTCGCGGCGCTCTCGCTGCTCGTCTACGGGGCGATTCTCGACGGACGTGAGGAGGCGCGGCGGAAGGCCGAAGCGGCGACCCCGCCGTCGCACGAACAGGGTTCCAGTCAAGCGGCGGTCGCCTGAAGGGCGCACCGCACCGATGCGAAGGAGGCAGCAATGCAGAAGAACATCATCGAGACCGCACGGGAGGCAGGTTCGTTCACGACTCTGCTCGCGGCAGTCGACGCCGCCGGGTTGAGCGAGACGCTTGCCGGGGAGGGGCCGTTCACCGTGTTCGCACCCTCCGACGAGGCGTTCGCCCGGCTCCCCGAGGGGACCGTCGAGTCGCTGCTCGCCGAGCCAGCGAAGCTGACCGAGGTGCTGACCTAGACGTTCGACGGCCGACCGGTGTCCGGGTGCCCAAGGGTGCCCGGACACCGGTACCTCGATCGCGCGGCCGGGGCCGCTCCCTACGCCTCGACCCGGATCCGTGTGAAGCCGTAGGCCTCGAGCGCTTTCTGGATCCGCTCGTGGCCGAACGCCTGCCCGGGTGAGGCGAAGCCGACCGCGCGCGGCGGCTGGTGGGCGAGGTGATGAGCCGCGAACGCCTGGATCAGCCCGGTCTGCAGGTATGCGCCCTGGCCGTGGGCGACGACCCGAACGGTCTCGAGGCTACCGCGGCCGACGACGACGTCGACCGTCCGCTGCATCCGGCGGTTCTCGCGCGGCGGCGTGCCAGACTGGACGGAGTCCGCGATCTCGGCGAGGACGCGTCTGCGCTCCTCCTCCGGGAGCGGCTTCACGTTCTCGACGTAGTTCTGCTCGGCCGCGAAGACGCCCTCCATGAGCTGGCGGTCGAGCAGGCCGCCGAAGGCCTTCACGTTGGCGATCTGCGGGTCGTCCTTGAACCAGACCGGATGGGCGAAGCCGCTCCAAGGGAGCGCCATCTGGGTCGTGATCGCGCTCGGGATCGTGACCTCGAGCTTCGTCAGGGGCGGCCAGAGCTTGTACTCGTTCTGCTCGAGGTAGAACGAGTCCCACTGGAGCTGGCCGAAGATCGTCTGCGTCGACCCGTAGGTCGGGAAGCCCATGAACATGGAGAGGATCTCGAGCGTGTCGATGCCGGGCGCCGCCTCCATCGCGGTACGGGCGCATGCCTCGGCCACCGCCGACATGTACGCGGTTGCAGGCGCGATCAGCAGGCCGGCGGCGGCGAACCTGTCGCCCCATTCCTCCTTCGCGAGCCGCACCCACGGCGCCTCGCCGCCGGTGTCGACGTAGTGGGCGCCTGCCTTCAGGCACGCCTCGGCGGTGGTGGAGGCGTAGTAGATGCACGGCCCCACCGTGTTGCACACGACTTTGGCGCCCTCGAACAACCGGGCGAGCGCGTCCACCGAGTGCTCGACCTGGGCGATCTCGTAATCCGCGGTGGAGATGCCGGGCACCTGGGCGAGCACGCTCTCGAGCTTCGCCCTGTCGCGGCCCGCCGCGACGAACGGGACGTTGTACTCGCGCAAGAACTCGACGATCAACCGGCCCGAGAACCCGCTCGCACCGTAGACGACGACCGGCCGTTTCTCGCTCACCCTCTGCCTCCTGGGGAATCCGGGCCGTAAGTCTAGTCCGCGGTCCGGCAGATCTCGATCGAGACGAGCGCCGGGAACTACGCGATGCCCATGCGGAGACCGTCTGTCACAGTGGAGCGAGTCCACGCTCGAACTGCGGCGCCGTTTCCAGCTCGTGTCAGCGTGAGGAGGGCGGTGAGCCCCGCAGACGAGGCGCCCCGGCGGCCGTGACCCGGGCAGCTCAGGCGCGGGCGACCAGGTAGCGAAACTCGTTGGAGAGCACGTAGCCGCCGCCGGGCGTTCGGTAGGGGGCGAGTCCCTCGACGATCGCGCTTTTCAGCTCTTCCTCGCGGTCTCGGCCGGCGAGGGTCGCGAGGCCGGCGACGGCCACCATGGCGCGGCCGAGCCCCTCCGCGTCGGGGTACTCGAAGGCCCAGGTGGTGGTGAACTCGCTCTCCGGTGTGAGGCGGGCCTGGGTGGCGAGGTCACGCAGCACGCCGGGTTGCGAGAGGTCGGGATCGGGCGGCGCGTCGGGTGGGCGTGGCGGCAGGAACGGCCGTGCCACCTCCTTCATCGCCTCGAGGTCACAGCGTTCGTGCGCGCCCCAGACCTGGATCACGACCGCTGCCCCAGGCTTCGCCACGCGGCCGGCCTCGCGGAGGGCGGCGACCATGTCGTTCGCGAAGAAGAAGGAGTTGAAGCCGGTGACGAGGTCGAAGGTGTCGTTCCCGTAGGGCAGGTTCTCCATCTCGCCGACGCGCAGATCGGCTCCCGGCAGCCGTTCGCGGGCGAAGGCGATCAGCGCCTCGGAGGCGTCGATCCCGTGCGGCTCGGCGCCACGCTCGGCGACGAGGCAGAGGAAGGCGCCGCTGCCGCAGCCGATGTCGAGCACACGCCAGCCGCGCTCGAGCCCGGTCCGTTCGAGCGCGGCCTCGTAGGTGGGAAGCTGTTGATCCTCGCTCAGCGCCCAGTCGGCCGGGCGCGCGCCCCAAAGCGGGCCCCAACGGTCGGCGCTACCGGTGATCGGGGAGGAGGTCGTGCTCATCACCGCTCCTTCTTATAGACTATGAAGCGTAGTTTTAGACTATGAAGTGTAGTTTTGTCAAGAGTGAGCTGCCCTGGTGGTGGAGTTTCTGGCCCGGAACGAGAGCAGTTCGGCTTCGCGACGACGACGGACGTCGACCGCATCGACGGCGACGAGGAAATCGACCTGGTCGCCGTCTGTCTGCCGACCTCCGTCCACGCCGACTACGTGGTGCCCGCGCTCGCGGCCGGCAAGGACGTGCTGTGCGAGCTGCCGCTCGCGTCGACGGCGGTCGACGCTGACCTCATCGTCGACGCGCAGCGCAAGCCCTCTGACGGACTCGAACCGTCGACCCCCTCCTTACCATGGAGGTGCTCTACCAGCTGAGCTAAGAGGGCGCTCGGGTCAGTCTACCGCGCCGCCGACGCGTCTCTGCGTGCGCCTGTAGAGGGCCGGCCCGCCTGCGGCGGTGAGGCTGGCCGCACCGCGAGAGGCCGGCTGTCCGCATTCCCGCTGCCTCCGGCTCCTGACAGCGTTCGGGCTGCGAGAACGAGGCCCGCACGACGTCGGGACAGCCACAAGAGGAGGAACGCGCATGTCCGTCATCGACACCATCCCCGCCGCTCCGCTCGCCGAGCGTCTGGACGGCAGCGTCGTAACGCCGCAGAGCGAGAGCTGGGACGCCGCTCGCCAGGCGTTCAACACCACGGTCGACCAGCGGCCGGAGCTGATCGCCTTCCCGGCGGGCGTGGACGACGTCGTCGAGATCGTCGACTTCGCCCGCCAGCACGGCCTGCGAATCGCGCCGCAGCGAACGGGCCACAACGCCGAGCCGATCGAGTCGATGGACGGGGTGATCCTCGTCAAGACCGACCGCTTGCGCGGCGTCGAGATCGACGTCGAGCGCAAGCGGGCCCGGGTCGCCTCGGGCTCGAAATGGGGCGATGTCGTGCCGAGGGCGTCCGAGCTCGGGCTGGCCGCCCTGCACGGCTCGACCCCGGACGTGGGCGTCGCCGGCTACTCGCTCGGCGGCGGCGTCGGCTGGTACGCGCGCAAGCTCGGCCTGTCGACGAACAGCGTCACCGCGATCGAGCTCGTCACCGCCGACGGGGAGTTCCGCCACGTCGACGCAGACAGCGAGCCCGAGCTCTTCTGGGCGCTCCGCGGCGGCGGCGGCAACTTCGGCCTCGTCACTGCGCTCGAGGTCGAGCTCTACGAGATCCCGGCGATCTACGCCGGCGTCCTCTTCTTCCCCTGGGAGCGCTCCTCCGACGTGCTCCACGCCTGGCTCGAGTGGACGAAGGACGTGCCCGAGGAGGTCACCTCCGTCGGGCGGATCCTCCAGTTCCCGCCGCTCCCGGCGATTCCGGAGCCGCTCCGCGGCGGGCAGTTCGCCGTCGTCGAGGCTGTCGTCATGGGGGGCGAGAGCTGGGGGTCGGAGCTCCTAGCGCCGCTGCGCACGCTCGGCCCTGCGCTGGACACCTTCGCCACCGTTCCGCCGGTCGGCATCGCCGAGCTGCACATGGACCCGCCCGACCCGGTTCCCTACACCGGTGAGGGCATGATGCTGGGCGAGCTCTCCCCCGAGGCGATCGACCGGTTCGTCGCGGCGGCCGGCCCCGGTTCGGGATCGCCGCTCGTCTCGGCCGAGATCCGCCACCTGGGCGGCGCCCTGCACCGCTCCGCGCCTCACCACGGGGCGCTCGCCACCTTCGACGCCTCGTTCCTCACCTTCGCCCTCGGGATGGTTCTCGACGGCGACACCTACCGGGCGAGCCGCGCCCAGCTCGAGAAGATCGGCGAGGCGCTCGCCCCGTACGACAGCGGCCGCCAGTACCTGAACTTCACCGAGCAGCCCACCAACCCGGCCCGGTTCTACACGCCGGAGGCCTACGCCCGGCTGCGCGAGGTGAAGGCGGCCTACGACCCGGACGAGCTCTTCCAGGCAAACCACCCGATTCCCCCGGCGAGCTGATCCAGGGGGGGCGGCCACGAGGAGGGAGCCGGTCGCTCGGCCGGCAACCTCCTCGCGGCTCTCAGGCTCGACGAGAGCCTGAGAGCTCGTCCCTGGAATGGGGGAGGGAGGATTCGAACCTCCGAAGGCGGTGCCAACCGGTTTACAGCCGGTCCCCTTTGGCCACTCGGGAACTCCCCCAGAAGCCAACGCAGTCTAGCGCCGCGCCGCCCGGGGGATCGGGCTAAAGACGACCGTGCGCCTGTCCGATAGTCGGGAAGCGGCTATGGATCTGA
>JBBILK010000215.1:0-5687 GCA_037444965.1 Actinomycetota bacterium
GGCCGGGCGGGCCCTCGCCTCGGCGCTCGGCTCGGGCGAGCCGCTGCTCGTTCCCTGCGGAGCTTCGTCCCTCTGGGTCTGGGTGACCTGCGACGGCGAGCTCGACTCCGAGGCGCTCGAGCAGGCGGCCGGCAACCCGGCGCTGCTCGGCGCCGAGATCGCCGTCGGCGTCGGCGAGCCCGGCGCCGGCCTCGAGGGGTTCCGCGAGAGCCACGACGAGGCGAGACAGGCGCTTCGCGTCGCCAGGCTCGGTCAGAGGAGGAGGCGGCGTCCGGTCCGGTACGCGTGCGTGGCCGTCGCGGCACTGCTCTCCGCCGACGCGGGTCGCGCACACCGGTTCGTCGAGCGGGAGCTGGGCGCGCTCGCGTCCCCGGACGACACCACCGCGCGCCTGCGAGCCACGCTCAGGATCTACCTGGAGGAGGGCTCGAACCAGGCACGGACGGCCCGGCGCCTGGGGCTCCACTACAACACGGTCGCCTACCGCATCCGCCGCGCCGAGGAGCTGCTCGGCCGGCCCATCTCGGTGAGACGCTTCGAGCTCGAAGCGGCGCTCGCGCTCGCGCACACCCTCGGCGACGCCGCCGCGGGCGACGAGCGCGGGCCGGGTCCGCTCAGCGGTACACGCCGTACTCCTTCGTGAAGTCGATCATGGCGTGCACCGTCTCGGGGTTACCCTCGTCCATCGCCGTCCCGAAGGCCATCACGTAGCCGCCGCCGCGACCGGCGGTGTCGATCAGCTCCTTGCAGCGCTCCCGCATCTGCTCGGCGGTGCCGGTCAGGACGAGACCCGGGTGGATGCCGCCTCCGATCGCCACGGTGTCGCCGAGCACCTCCTTCGCCCTGGCCATGTCGGTGCGGTCGAAGATGCAGTAGCACGAGCCCTTGGGGAGCTCGGTCAGGTACTCGAGCCGCGAGTTGTAGCCGCCCTCGCAGAAGAGGCAGGGCACGCAGCCCTCGTTCACGAGCCCGACGACGACCGCCTTCAGCGAGGGCCAGTAGAACGTCCGGAACTGCTCGTCGGACATGAACCCGTCCGCTCCCTTGTGCAGGGGCATGAACACGACCGGGTTCGCCTGAGCGGTTGCGCCCGTGACGCCCTGCTTGATCGCGAGCGGCGTGAGCCGCTCGACTGCCTCGAGGACCTGCTCCGGTCGCCGGTGGAGATCGACCATCGTCCCGCGCGTCCCTCGAACCGTGTCCGCCAGGATGTCGAACGGCGCCTTCGAGATACCGCCGGCCGCGCTGACGAAGCCGAGGCCCCTGGCTTCGGCCTCGAAGGCGCCGACGTGCTGGATCCACGTGAGCGCCCGCGTGCCGGCGTCCATCAGTGCCTGCAGGGCCTTCTGGACATCCGGCGTCCCGAACGTGACCATGTGCCCGGAGACGAGCACGATCTCCCAGAGGTCCGTGAACGGCGCGATGTTCGCGAGCCCCGCGAGCGCGCCGCAGACACGGGGGAGGTAGGTCCGCATCCAGAAGTCGGTCGGGTCGTCGATCAGCGCGTGGTACTCGTCCGCCCGCATGTACTCGCCTTCGACGTACTGGTAGCCGGAGTCCTTCGCGACGCCGTGCCCCGGCCAGGCGACCTGCTGGATGTCGAGGATCTCGAAGACCTTCCCGTCGCCGATGATCGCGGGCGTGAAGTAGTAGTCGGGCTCGTAGTCGACGAGGAACTGCTTGAAGGTGGACGCGAGCACCTCCGGCTCGTACATGATCGTGTGGGGAAGGACGCCGGAGATCTTGGCCGGCATGAACGTGGCGTTGATCAGCACGGGAACCCGGTCGGGCGTCCTCAGCTCGATCACGTCGCGAAACCGTGTGACGCCCGCCCGGTAGCGTTCCTCGGCCTCCGGGCTCGCGAACTCGATGCCCTCCGGGGCGAGGTACGTCCGGAACCTCGCGTCCCGCTTCTCCTCGGGAGAGAGCTCTGCCCAGGTCTTCTCGGGCGTGGTGGCGGTCATGATGAAACCCCCTCGACGAAGCTCTTTGCCAGGTCGACTGCCTCCATCGCGTCCTTGCCCCAGGCATCGGCTCCCGTGTAGCGACGAACCTGCTCGTCCACCGGGCCTCCTCCGATCATGATCTTGACCTGCTCTCTGAGACCGGCCTCCTCGATCGCCTCCACCGTGTCCTTCAGAGACTGGAACGAGATGGTCAGGAACGCGCTCAGGCCGACGATCGTGCTCCCGCTCTCCTTGACCGTGTCGACGAATCGCTCCGGCTGGACGTCGACGCCGAGGTCGAGGACCTGGAAGCCGTTGACGTCGAGCATGAAACCGACGATGTCCTTGCCGATGTCGTGGATGTCACCGGCCACCGTGCCGAGGACGACCTGGCCGAGGCGCTCGGCCTCGCCCCCGGCCCCGAGGCTGGGCTTCACGAGGGCGCTGATCTCCTTCATGATCTCCCCGGCGTACACGAGCTCGGGGATGAAGTACTCGGCGGCGGCGAAGCGCTGGCCGATCACCTCCATCGCGCGCCGGGCGTCCTCGAAGATCGCCATCGGATCGTCTCCCGCCTCGAGCCTCGCCCGGACGATCGCCAGCGCCTCGTCCTCTTTCAGGTCGGCCAGCGTGCCGACCAGATCCTGCTCCATGCTCCGCAACCTCCTCCGACGTAGTTGTCCCGCTCGGTCTCCGCTCAGTTCCTCCGGGGCATGACCTGCCAGACGAGAGCCCGTGCCGGTCGGTCACCGGTTCCGAGCCATACGTGCGGGCGGTCCGCCGGGTAGCTCGCGAAGTCGGCCGCGTGCACCTCGGCCGGAGCGTCCGACGGCCCGATCAGCACCGAGCCCTCGAGGACGAAGACGTGCTCCTCCGCTCCCACCCCGTGCGAGACCGACGTCGACCGGTAGTCGGCCGGGATCGTCAGGTCGTAGACCTCGACGACCGCTCCGGCCATCGAGAGGGTCGTCACGAGCCGCGCCACCGGCTTCGTCGCGCTGGAGACGTCGATGCCCTCGTCGCTCCGGACGACGCGAACGTTGCCGTGATCGGCGTCGGCGAGGAGCTCGGCGAGCTCGACCCCGAGCGCACGGGCGAGCGCCTCGAGCGTCTCGAGCCTCGGGTTGCCGTGCCCCCGCTCGATCTGCGAGAGCGTCGCCTTGCCGAGGCCCGAGCGGGCGGCGAGGTCCGCCGCCGTCAAGCCGCGCTCGCTCCGCAGGACGCGGATGTTCTCCGCCAGGGAGGTCGACTTCGTGGGGGTGGTGACGTTCACGCGTGCGTCAGCACCACACGCCCGCTGACCTTGCCGTCACGGAGCTGCCTCATCGCGTCGTTCACGTCCTCGATCGGCACGGCCCGGGCCGGGATCGGCTTGATCCGCCCCTCGCGCACGAACCCGACGAGCTCCTCGAGCTCGGACAGCGTCCCGGTGAACGAGCCGCGGAACTGGAGCTGCATGACCGCCATCGGCACGAGCGGGAAGCGCAGCTCGCCGCCGAAGAGGCCCACGTTGACGTGTACGCCGTCGGGCCTCAGGAGCGCCGTGCCGAGCGCGCTGCTGTCGTTCGAGCCGACCAGGTCGACCACTCCCGCGACGCCGCCGGTCTCCGCCTTGATCGTGTCGCCGACGCCGTCGGCCCTGCCGTTGAAGGCCAGGTCGGCGCCGTACTCCTCGCGGGCCAACGTGAGCTTCGCGTCGTCGATGTCGACGACGGCGACCTTCTCGAAGCCGATCCCCTTCGCGATCGCGAGCGCCATCATGCCGACGCCGCCCAGGCCCACGATCGCGATCCAGTCGCGCTGGATCGGCCCGAGCTTCGCG
Organism: Actinomycetota bacterium; assembly: GCA_037444965.1. GTDB lineage: Bacteria > Actinomycetota > Thermoleophilia > Gaiellales > Gaiellaceae > JBBILK01. The sequence continues at coordinate 3,769 of JBBILK010000215.1, forward strand.
AGCGCGGAGTAGGCGGTCAGCCCCGAGCAGGCGTAGAGGCCGGCGATCGCGGGGTCGATGCCCTCGGCGTCGACGAGGAACTTCGGCTCGCGGACGATGATCTTCTCCGCGTAGCCGCCCGGAAGCTGGATCCCGGTCTGGTGGGGGTCGGCGCACATGTTGTCGTGACCGGTGGCGCAGCGCTCGCACTCGCCGCAGCCGACCCAGGAGAACACGATCACCGGCCTGCCCCTGTCGTCCGGTGTCAGGCCGGAGTCGGGCCCGAAGTCCTCGATCAGGCCGTACGCCTCGTGGCCGAGGATGGCCGGGAGCCGGATGATGCCCGCTTCGTCGATCGCCAGGCGGTGGTCGTCGCCGAGGCCGAACGACCCCTCGTGCAGGTGGAGGTCGCTGTGACAGAGCCCGCAGGAGCGGACGCGAACGAGGACCTCCGTGCCGCTCGGCGTCGGATCGTCGAGCTCCCGCGCCTGCAGGGGCTTGCCGAACTCCTCCAGCTGGTATGCCTTCATGCCTGCGTTCCCTCCTTCTCGAGCGAGCGGCGCACGAGCGCGCTCTTCATCCCACCCTGGGCGATCGTGCCCTGCGGAACCAGCTGCACCTTCGCCCTGAACACGAGCTCCCGCCTGATCCGCTGCTCGAGCTCGGCCTCGAGCGCCGCGAGGTCCGGCTCCTCGCCGTACTCGACCGTGATCGGCACCGGCGGGTCGACGGATGGTCCCGGACCGTCGACCTCGATCTGGAGCAGGCCGGTCGTCCGCGGCCGGAGCGAGGCGACGACGTCGGCGACCGCGGACGGGTAGATGTTCACGCCCTGGCAGATCAGCATGTCGTCGGCGCGGCCGACGCACCTGATGCGGAACGACGTCCTGCCGCAGCGGCAGCGCCCGGTGCCGAGCACCTCCGCGATGTCGCCGACGCGGAAGCGGACGAGCGGCGTGCACTCGCGCCGGATCGCCGTGTAGACGATCTCGCCGCGAACGCCCGGCTCGGGGGCGACGGGCGCCTCGGTCAGCGGATCGATCAGCTCCGCGATGATCAGCCCGTCGCCGAGGAAGTGCATCCCGTCCTGCGCCTCGCACTCCGACCAGATCAGCGTGGCGAAGTCGGCGGTGCCCATGTTGTCGTAGACCGGGCAGCCCCACGCCTCCTCGAGCTGGCCGCGAACCTGCGGTAACCCGCCGCCCGGCTCCCCGCCGACCGCGATGTGCTTGAGGCCGAGCGAGCGCGGATCGAGGTCGAGCTCGTTCCGCGCGAACCCGGCCAGGTACTTCATGAAGCTCGGGGTCGAGTTGACGTAGTCGACGCCCGTTCGCTGGAGCACGCGGAAGGTCCTCGCCGGCTCGGTGTGGCCGCTCGGCAGGACGGCGGCGCCGAGGTGCTGGAGCGCCTCGACGAAGGTGAGGCCGGCGATCCACCAGCCGAGTGCCACGGCCACCCAGGCGCGGTCGCCCGGGCGGACGCCGGTCGCCCACATGCAGCGCGACATCACCTCGTTCCACGTCTCGCGGTCGCGGCGCGTCGCGCCGACGAGCGTCGGGTTTCCCGTCGTTCCGCTCGAGGCGTGGATGCGCGAGATCTCGTCCCAGCCGACGCAGGCGTGGCTCCCGAGCGGGCCGTGCTCCTCCTGGGAGCGGCGGATCTCGTCCTTCCTCGTGAACGGGAGCTCCGCGAGCTCCTCGAGCCGGATCCGGTCCAGGTCGATCGGCAGGCCGGCGAGCTTGTCCCGGTAGAACGGCGCACGCTCGACGACGTAGCGGAGCTGCCACCTGAGCCGCTCCTCGATCTGCGGGGCCAGTTCGCGTGGCTCGGAGGTCTCCCAGAACGGATCCCAGTACGCGCGTTCCCCGCTCACGGCAGCACCTCCCGGAGCCGGGCGGCGCAGGCGGCGAGCTCGCGCGACGGCACGATCCCGGCCAGCT
>JBBILK010000216.1:0-4267 GCA_037444965.1 Actinomycetota bacterium
GTCGGGATCGACCGAGGCGAGGCGGCGCTCGGCCTCGGCCACCGTGTACCCGAGCTCGACGAGGGCCTCCCGGGCGACGAGATGGCCGTCGCCCGCGGCGCTCGGGACCACGCCGAGCGGCCCCACCTTCTCTCTCAGCTCCAGGACGACGCGCTGGGCGAGCTTGCGCCCGATCCCGGGCACGGTCTGGAACAGCGCCGCGTCCTCGCCGGCGATCGCCCGCCGCAGCTCGCCGGGCGCGTACGCGGAGACGATCGCGAGCGCCATCTTCGGGCCGACGCCCGTGACGCCGAGCAGCTGCTCGAAGAGGAGCCGCTCCTCGGCCGTGGCGAAGCCGTAGAGCTGGAGCGCGTCCTCGCGCACGTGCAGGTGCGTCTCGATCGTCACCTCCTCGCGCCCCTCCGCCGCCCGCAGCGCGCTCTGGGTCGCGATCACGCGGTACCCGACGCCGCCGACGTCGACGACGAGGCTCTCGGCGTCGGAGCCCACGGGCCTGCCGCGGAGCCGCGCGATCACCCACGTCCCCCCGCGACGGCCTGGAGCGGCGAGGCGAGCGCGTGGCAGATCGCGACCGCGAGCGCGTCCGCCGCGTGGTGCGGCGTCGGCTCCTTCGGGAGCCCGAGGATCGCCCGCACCATCCGCTGTACCTGCGCCTTGTCGGCCCGTCCGTAGCCGCACACGGCCTGCTTGACGAGGGCGGGCGGGTACTCGACGCACGGGACGCCGGCGTTCGCGCAGGCGACGAGCACCGCGCCCCGCGCCTGGCCGACCGAGAGCGCGGTGCGGGCGTCGCCGCCGACGAACGACTCCTCGAGCGCGGCGACGTCGGGCGCGTAGCGAGCGACGAGCGCCGCCACCTCGTCGTAGATGCGCTTCAGCCGGAGCTCCGGGTGCTCGCCGGCGGGGTCGACCACCAGCCGTGCTCGAGCGAGGTCAGCCGCGAGCGCTCCCGCTCGACGACGCCGAAACCGCACGCAGCAGTACCCGGATCGATCCCGAGGACGATCACACCGAGAGGTTAGGCGCGCGCCCGGACGTTCCTGCCTTCCTCGCCCTCCGGGCGGGGAAGGTTCGAAGCGCATTACGAGGCGACTGCCTCGAGGACGCTCTCGGGGATGTCGAAGTTGGCGTAGACGCCCTGGACGTCGTCCGCGTCCTCGAGCGCGTCCATCAGCCGCAGGAGCTTGCGGGCCACCGACTCGTCCTCGACCTTGACCGTGGTCTTCGGCACCATCGTCAGCTCGGCCGACTCGTGCGGGATGCCCACCCCGTCGAGCGCTCGGCGAACCGCGGCCAGGTCCTCGGGCGCGGTCGTGACCTGGAACGTGTGGCCGTCGAGCGCGACGTCCTCCGCCCCGGCGTCGGCCGCGGCGAGGACCAGCTCCTCCTCGTCCACGCGCTCCGCGTCGACGAGGATCACGCCCTTGCGCTCGAACTGCCAGGCGACCGCCCCTGACGTGCCGAGGTTGCCGTCGTTCTTCGAGAAGAGGTGACGGACGTCCGAGGCCGTCCGGTTGCGGTTGTCGGTCAGCGCCTCGACGAGGACGGCCACCCCGCTCGGGCCGTAGCCCTCGTAGGTCACGTGCTCGTACGCCTCACCGTCGGCGGCGCCGCCGGCTCCGCGGGCGATCGCGCGCTCGATCGAGTCCTTCGGCATCGAGGCCTCGCGCGCCTTCTCGATCGCGTTCTGCAGGGCGAGATTGGCGGCTGGGTCGGGACCGCCCTCACGCGCGGCGACGATGATCGCCCGCGAGAGCTTCGAGAAGAGCTGGCCCCGCTTCGCGTCGGCCGCCCCCTTCTTCCGCCTGATCGTCGCCCACTTGCTATGCCCCGACATGCGCGACCTTCTCCTCTCTCACCAGCTCGAGGAACAGCTCGTGTACCCGGGTGTCGTCGGTCAGCTCGGGGTGGAACGACGCGACGAGGAAGCGGCCCTGGCGGAGGAGGACCGGGTCGCCGTCGAGCTCTGCGAGCACGTCGACCTCGGGCCCGGCCGCCGCGACCCTGGGGGCCCGGATGAACACGCCGGGCACGGGCCGCCCGTCCCCGTCCAGCAGGAGGTCGGCCTCGAAGCTGTGCACCTGGCGGCCGTACCCGTTCCGGCGGACGACCAGGTCGACGAGGCCGAGGAGCAGCTGGCCGGGAACGCCGTCGGTCGCCTCGCGCGCGAGCAGGATCATGCCCGCGCAGGTGCCGAAGATCGGTCCGGGAAAGCGCGCCAGCGGCTCCTCGAGGCCGTAGAGCCGGACGAGCCGCCCGATCGCGGTCGACTCACCACCGGGGATGACGAGCCCGTCGAGCCCGTCGAGCTGCTCGGGCAGCCGCACCTCGACGCCGTCCACACCCAGCCGCCGGAGCATCGCGAGGTGCTCGCGGAAGTTGCCCTGGAGCGCGAGAACGCCGATCTTCACGGGGCTTACCAGCCCCGCGTCTGCAGCAGCTCCGCAGCCGGAAGGCTCGCGTTCTCGATCCCGCGCATCGGCTCGCCCAGACCGGACGAGACGCGCGCGAGGATCTCGGGGTCGCGGAAGTGCGTCGTCGCCTCGACGATCGCCTTCGCCCGCACCGACGGCTCCTCGCTCTTGAAGATTCCCGACCCGACGAAGACCCCATCGGCGCCGAGCTGCATGCAGAGCGCCGCGTCCGCCGGCGTCGCGATCCCGCCGGCCGTGAAGGTCACGACCGGCAGGCGACCGTGCTCGGCGACCCACTTGACGAGCTCGAAGGGCGCCTGCAGGTTCTTCGCGGCCGTGAACAGCTCCTCCTCGGGGAGGTTCTGGAGCCGGCGGAGCTCGCCGAAGACCGCGCGCATGTGGCGGACGGCGTTGACGACGTCGCCGGTGCCGGCCTCGCCCTTCGTCCGGATCATGGCGGCGCCCTCGTTGATCCGCCGCAGCGCCTCGCCGAGGTTGGTCGCGCCGCAGACGAACGGGACGCGGAACTTCCACTTGTCGACGTGGTGCTCCTCGTCGGCCGGCGTCAGCACCTCGCTCTCGTCGATGTAGTCGACCTCGAGCGCCTCGAGGATCTGCGCCTCGACGAAGTGACCGATCCGGCACTTCGCCATCACCGGGATCGTGACGGCTTCCTGGATCTCGCGGATCTTGGTCGGATCCGCCATCCGGGCCACCCCGCCGTCCCGGCGAATGTCGGCCGGGACGCGCTCGAGCGCCATCACGGCAACCGCTCCCGCCTCCTCGGCGATGCGCGACTGCTCCGCGGTCGTCACGTCCATGATCACCCCGCCCTTCAGCATCTCGGCGAGGCCGCTCTTGACGCGCATGGTTCCGAGCTCGGTCATCGACCTAAGTGTATCTCGCCGGCAGAGGTCGGATACGACCTCCCAGGGTCCGGCGGCCGTCTCAGGCGGGCCGCGCTTCGGACAGGACGGCACCCGCGAACCGGCCTGCGAGCTCGGACGCCCAGCCGGCCCAGAACGGAGCTTCCTCCCGGGCCCGACGGACCGCATCGGCAGGCGCGACGCCGTTGCGCCGCATGCTCGCTCCGATCGTCCGCACCCATGCGGCCACCATCTCGACGGTCGGCTCCGGGTGGAATTGCAGGCCCCAGGCGCGCCCGGCGAGCCGGAAAGCCTGCAAGGAGTGCTCCGAGCGGGCCAGCGGTACGGCTCCGGGAGGCAGCTCGAAGGCGAAGCCGTGCGCCTGGAACGCCTGCAGCTCTCGGGGCAGCCCGTGGAGGAGCGGATCGGTTGACGCGGCGGGATCGAGGGTGACGCGGCAGTAGCCGTATTCAGGTCGGCACGGGCGCACGACCCCGCCCGCCGCCTCCGCGAGCAACTCGGCTCCCAGGCAGATCCCGAGGATCGGCAGCTTCCGCTCGAGTGCCGTTCGCAGCGCGGTGCGCGTCGCTGCCACGGCGGCGGTGCCGTCGACGGGATCCGCCAGCCCGGGCAGGGCGATGACGGCGGCATGGTCGTCGACGTCGACGGGATCGCGGCCTGCCAGCCGCGTGTCGACCTCGACGCCCGCGTGGTACAGCGGCGGCGCCAGCAGACCGAGACCCTTGTCGCTGTCGTGCTGGATGACCAGGAACTTCACCCTGCGAGCATCGCAGCGGTCAGCCCGCACGAGCAATTCAGAATATCCTCCAAGCTATTAGCGCAGTTTCTGATTGGCCGGGGATCGACCTTCGCCACCTCGCGGCGCTCGAGGCGATCGCGGAGGAACGCTCCGTGAGCCGGGCGGCTCGCCGCCTGGGCTACACCCAGTCGGCCGTGAGCCAGCAGCTACGGGCCCTCGAGCGCGCC
>JBBILK010000216.1:4300-5670 GCA_037444965.1 Actinomycetota bacterium
GCCGCTCGTCGAGCGCTCACCGGGTGCGCGAGCGGTCGAGCTGACGGATGCCGGCAGGCACCTTCTTGCCCACGTCCAGGCGATCCGTGCACGGCTCGATGCCGCCCGCGCCGACATGGACGCCTACGCCGCAGGGACCGTCGGCCTCGTCCGCGTCGGAGCCGTCCCGAGTGTCGCGGGCGCCCTCATCCCGCCGCTCGCGCGCGAGTTGCGCCGGCGGCGGCTACGGATCGTCCTGCACGTCTTCGAGTCGAACCTGCCGACGACGTTGCTCGAGAGCCTGGCACGCGGCGAGCTCGACCTCGTCCTCGCCGTGCTGGTAGACGACGTCGAGGGCCTCGACGCGGGGGAGCTGATGCGCGACCCGTACGCCGTCCTCGTGCCGGCCGACGACCCGCTGGCGAGCCTCGATCGGCCCCTCCGGCCGGAGGACCTGACGGGACGAGAGCTGATCGGCAAGGACGTTACGAGCCCTGGCCAGCGGGCTCTCGAGGCTGCGCTCGAGGCCCTGGGCATCGACACGGCGACACGTATCCGCGCACACGACGCGAAGACCGTCCACGCCCTCGTTGGCTGCGGGCTCGGGCTGGCGGTGATCCCGCGACTGCTCGTCGACGAGAGCGACCCGGCCACGCACGCGCTTCCGGCCGATCACCTCGTGCCCGAGCGGCGGATCGCCGTCTACACGCGCGAAGGCGGCTACCGGTCGCCCTCCCTCGCGCTCACCGACGAGATCATCCGGGAGCTGTTCGGCACCGGCTCGGTGGCGGCCGGGATCAGTCTCGGCCGAACAACGGCCGGAAGCGGTCGGGCCTGAGCCGGTGCAGGTCGTGGCTCGGCTCGGCGCCGGTGACGATCTCCGCCACCAGGCGGCCGGTGACGGGGGCGAGCGTCAGACCCATCATCGCGTGGCCGGTCGCGAGGACGAGGTTGCCGTACGCGGCGGGCCGGCCGACGATCGGTAGCCCGTCCGGGGTGCACGGGCGGAGCCCGCGCCAGACTTCGAGCACGCGCCGCGTCGCGAGCCCCTGGACGCCGCGCCTGCCCGCCCGCAGGATCGCCTCCACGCGCCGGCGGTCGACGCTCAGGTCGAGACCGGCGAGCTCGAGCGTTCCCGCGAGCCGCACCCGTCCGGCGAGCGGCGTCGCGATCACCCGGCTCTCCTGGAACCAGACCGGCAGGCGCGGGTCGCCCTCGCCGGGCTCGAGATCGACGTGGTAGCCCTTCCCGCCCTCGACTGGCACGAAGAGCCCGAGCTCCCGTGCGAGCAGCGGCGTCCAGGCGCCCGCGGCGACGACCACCTCACCGGCGACGACGTCGCCGCCGGTGGTGGCGACGGATTCGACCCGGCCGTCGCGCCGGCGCAGCCC
>JBBILK010000217.1:0-5647 GCA_037444965.1 Actinomycetota bacterium
GCGCGGCGAACGCCTTCTCGCGCACCTCGTTCGCCTCCTCGTCGGTGAGCGTGCGCTCCGGGGACTGGAAGGCGACCCGGATCGCGATCGACTTCTTCCCGGCCGGGATCTGCTCGCCGCGGTAGACGTCGAAGACGCGGGCCTCGCGCAGCTCGAGCCCCGCGACGTCCTTCGCAGCCTCGATCAGGTCGCCCGCCAGCACCTCCTCGGCGACGACGAAGGCGAGGTCCTGGAAGACGGCGGGGTACGTGATCACGTCCTCGTAGAGGATCCGCTCGGGCACGCCGGCAAAGAGGGTTGGCAGGTCGAGCTCGAAGATCCCCCAGCTCCCCTCGAGCAGCTGCGGGTGGAGCTCGCCGACCCAGCCCGCGTCCGTTCGGGCGGCCTTGCCCGGGTGGAGGAAGGGCTCCTGCGTCCGCTCGAACAGCGGCTCGATCTTCAGGGCCGCGTGGAGCTGCTCGACCGCGCCCTTGGCGCGGAAGTAGCCGCCTTCGCAGATGCCGCCCACGCGCCAGCGCTCCTCGGGCAGCTGCCCGCCGGTCGGCAGGTACACCCTGGCCACCTCGAAGAGCGCGATCCCCTCGTTCGCCGCGTCGACGTTGTGGCGGGCAGCGGCGACGAGACCCTCCACGAGGCTCGTGCGGAGGATCGCCTGCTCGGCGGAGAGCGGGACGGGGAGGCGGAGCGCGCGAGGATCGAGGTCGCTGCTCGCGAGGCTCCACGTGTAGGCCTCGGAGAAGCCGCAGCCGACCATGACGTCCTCGACGAGGCGGCGGAGGCGCTGCTCCTGCGTGAGCCGGCCGAACATCGCGCGCCGCTCGGGGAGCGTGAACGGCACCCGCTCGAGGCCGTGAACGCGCGCGACCTCCTCGATCAGGTCGACCTCCCGCGTGACGTCGCGGGCGCGCCAGGTCGGCACGGTCACCTCGAAGCGGCCGTTCTCCTCCTCGACCTCGCAGCCGAGCCGCTCGAGGATCGCGCGCTGCTCGGCCGCCGGGATCGGGAGCCCGACGAGGGCATCCGTCCGCTCGGGCCGCAGGTACGCGACCGGCCGCGGCGGCAGCTCGCCGTGCACGTCACGATGACCGGTGAAGCGCGCGCCCGAGAGCTCGACGATCAGCTCGGTCGCGAGGATCGCGGCCTGCTCGGCGCTGTAGGGGTCGATCCCCTTCTCCCAGCGGTTCGAGCCCTCGGTGCGGAGACCGAGCCGCTCGGAGGTCCGCAGGATCCCGATCGGCTCGAAGTTCGCCGCCTCGAGCAGGACGTCCGTCGTCGTGTCGCCGACCTCGGACTCGAGCCCGCCCATGACGCCCGCGACCGCCACGGCTCGCAGCGCGTCCGTGATCAGGAGATCGGCCGGGTCGAGCGCGCGCAGCGTCCCGTCGAGCGTGACGAGCTCCTCGCCCGGATGCGCGCGGCGGACGCCGATCCGGCCACCGGCGAGCCGCTCGTAGTCGAACGCGTGCAGCGGGCTGCCGAGCGCGAGCATCACGTAGTTCGTCACGTCGACGACGTTCGAGATCGGGCGCATCCCGCTCGCGAGCAGCCGCGCCTTCAGCCACAAGGGCGAGGGACCGATGCGAGCGCCGCGGAACAGGCGCCCGATGTAGCGCGGGCAGCCCTCGATGTCGTCGATCTCGACGTGCACCTCCTCGTCCCCTGCCCGCGGCGGATCGACGCCGGGAGGCGGCGCGAGCTCCGCGTCGAGCAGGGCGGCGACCTCGCGGGCGAGCCCGTAGACGCACATGAGGTCCGGCCGGTTGCCGGTCAGCTCGAGCTCGAGCACCTCGTCCCGGAGCGGGAGCACTTCGCCGAGCGGCGTCCCCGGCTCCCACGGCTCGGGCAAGACGAGGATGCCCGCGTGCTCGAGACCGAGCTCGAGCTCGCGCTCGGACAGGATCATCCCGTCCGAGACCGCGCCGCGAAGCTTGGCGCGCTCGAGCGTGCGCCCGTCCGGGAGCACGGCGCCCGGGAGCGCGACCGCAACCGTGGCGCCCGCGCCGAAGTTCCAGGCGCCGCAGACGATCTGGCGCGGCTCGGGCTCGCCCGTGTCGACCCGGCAGAGCTGGAGCTTGTCCGCGTTCGGGTGCTTGCCTGCGTCGACGACCCTGCCGACGAGGTAGCGGCCGAGGTTGCCGTCCTCGTCGGGAACGCCGCGGCGCGAGATCCGCTCGACCTCGGCCGAGGCGACCGCGAGCCGCTCCGCGAGCGCCTCGAGCGGCGTCGTGAAGGAGACGTACTCGCGCAGCCAGGAGATCGGAACCTTCATCCCCGTCCCGTCCTAGAACTGGCGCACCAGGCGCAGGTCGTTGTGCCAGAGCTCGCGGAGGTCGGGGAGACCGTGGCGGAGCATCGCGATGCGCTCGAGGCCGAGCCCGAACGCGAAGCCGGAGACCTCCTCCGGGTCGTAGCCGACGTAGCCGTAGAGCACGGGGTCGACCATGCCGGCGCCGCCCATCTCGATCCAGCCCGAGTGCTTGCAGACCGAGCAGCCGCTGCCGTCGCAGAGGAAGCACGAGACGTCGGGCTCGATCGAGGGCTCGGTGAACGGGAAGTAGTGCGTCCGGAAGCGGACCTGGCGCTCCTCGCCGAAGAGCGCCCGCATCAGGTAGAGGAGCGTCCCTTTCAGGTCGGCGAGCGTGATCCCGCGGTCGACCGCCAGGCCCTCGACCTGGTGGAAGATCGGGACATGGGTCGCGTCCGGCGTGTCGCGACGGTAGACCCGCCCGAGCGAGACCATGTAGACGGGCGGCTCCTGCGACTCCATCACCCGGATCTGCGAGGGCGACGTCTCCGTGCGAAGCAGCGTCTCCTCGTCGAGGTAGAGCGAGGCGAGCGGCGAGCGCGCCGGGTGCCACGAGGGCAGATTGAGCGCCGTGAAGTTGTAGTAGGCCGTCTCGACCTCGCGGCCGTCGACCACCTGGTAGCCGAGGCCGAGGAAGATGTCCTCGATCTCGCGGCGGATCTGCGTGATCAGGTGCAGGCGCCCGCGCGGCACCGCCTCGCCGGGGAGGGTGACGTCCACGACCTCCTCGACGAGCTTTCGCTCGAGCTCCTCGCGCTCGAGCGCCGCCTGGCGCCCGGCGAGCGCCTGCTCGAGGCGGGCGCGCAGCGTGTTCAGCCGCAGACCCGTCTCCCGGTCGCGCACCTGCCGGAGCGCCTGCGGCAGCTCCGCGTGCCGGCCGAGGAAGCGGATGCGGACGGCCTCGAGCTCGGCCGTCGTCCCGGCGGCCGTGATCGCGCTCAGTGCCTCGGCTTCAAGCGCGTCCGCGTCCATCCGGCTGAGACTACCATCGGCCTCGTGAGCGTCTACGACCCGATCGCGGACATCTACGACGAGTGGAGCCGCCAGGTCACGGAGGACATCGACTTCTACGTCGGGGAAGCGCTCGCGGCCGGCGGGCCGGTGGTCGAGCTCGGCGTCGGCACCGGACGCATCGCGATTCCGACGGCGCTCGCCGGCGTCCCCGTGATCGGAGTCGACACGTCGGCCCGGATGCTCGTGGTGTGCCGGGGCCGCGCCCGCGCGGCCGGCGTCGCCGGGCTCGTCGACCTGCGCCTCGGCGACTTCCGCCGGCCGCCGGTCACCGAGCGCGTGCGCCTCGTCACCTGCCCCTTCCGCGCCTACCTCCACCTGCACACCGATGCGGAACGGCTGGTCGCGCTCCGGGCCGCATTCACCCTGCTCGTGCCCGGCGGCCGGCTCGTGTTCGACATCTTCGCCCCGAGCCGTGAGGACATCGAGGAGACGGACGGGCGCTGGCTCGAGCGCGAGCCGGGCATCTGGGAGCGGGCCGACTGGCGGCCGGCGGAGCGGCGGCTCGACCTCTCGCTTCGCGGCCAGGCGGGGGAGACGGTGATGCCGCTCGCCTGGCTCACCGTCGAGGGCTGGCACGGCCTGCTCGAGCAGGCCGGATTCGAGGTGCTCGCCTGCTACGGCTGGTTCGACCGCCGCCCGTACGCCGGCGGCGAGGACATGGTCTTCGTCGCCCGGCGGCCCGCCTGACCGGCTGTTCGAGCCATCGTGCGGCAGCCGTCGACTCAGCGCAGGATGGCATCGTGCTGGGGCGTCGACCTCGTGAGGCCGCGATCGACGAGGAGTACGTGCGGCTTGCAATACTGCTCCTTGCGGATATCAGAGCCGCCGTGGAGCGAATCGTCGACCTGCTCGAGACGGATGGCGAAGCCGAAGAGAACTCCTGAGGAGAAAGCCGCGTTCGAGAAGCGAACGCGGCTCATCAACGAGTACCTCGCGCGAGTCGAGGCCCAGCTCGAGGCCCGGCTCGAGGCTGACCGGGCGACACGTGCGCGGCGCCGCCGTTGGCGGCTGCCGTTCCAGCGGGCCGCGTAGGTTCGGCCAGGCCGAGCGGCTGCCAGGCGGGGCTCGAGTCGTCCAGGCGTTCCTCGTCAGCCGCTGCTTCCCGGCGCCGTCCAGGTCGGGCGAGACAGCCGGCACCGACCTCCCAGCCTGGCGTGTGCGTCACCCGGCCCAGGTCGCTCCCGTGGCCTTCCATCACAGGCTCGCGCGTAGTGCGCGCCGCCGCCACTCGTACAGGGCGACGGCGGCGGCCACGGCCACGTTCAGCGATTCGGCCTCCGGAGCCTGCGGGACCGTCGCCACCTGGTCGCAGGCGCGGACGACGTCGTCCGGCAGCCCGAGGCGCTCGGCTCCGAGCACGAACGTGACGCGCCCGGCCAGCTCGAGCTCGGGCAGCGGAGTCCCGGCCCGCGGGACGAGCGCGACGTGAGGTCTCGGCGCCTCGTCGAACCGCCCGAGCGGTACGCGGAAGCTCGCCCCCATCGACGCACGCATCGCCTTCGACCCGGTCGGGTCGGCGCAGCCGGCCGAGAGACACACGAACGCAGGACCCAGCGCGTCCGCGGAACGCACGATCGCTCCGACGTTGCCGGGGTCGGCCACGTGCCACAGCGCGAGCCCGACCGGCGGCGCGTTCGCCGGGCGGAGCAGGGGCAGGTCGGCGCGCCGGAAGACCGCGACCACGCGGGGCGGATGGGCGAGCTCGGAGACGGCGGCGAGGAGCTTCGGCTCGACCGGCTCGGCCCGCGGGAGCCGGCCCGTGAGCGCCGGGCGCTCCCCGTCGACGAGCGCCTCGACCGGGACCAGGCCGGTGTCGAGCGCGGCCTCGACCAGGTCTTCCCCCTCGCAGACGAAGAGCCCGAGCCGCTGCCGCTGGGCGCGCGCGTGCAGCCGGCGCACGAGCTTGAGACGCGGATTCGAGGGCGACGTGATCACGCGATCCAGTCGAGCCATTCTCCGTGATACCCGACGCGCGCGAGGCGCTCCCGGCCGCCTCCGGGCCACACCTGCACGTCGAGCGCGTGGGCGGCCTTCGTCGCGCCCTCCTCGCGGGGCGTCTCGAGCGAGACCCGGGCGAGCGGCCGGCCGTCCCCGGCCGCCTGCTCGAGCGCGGCGCACACCCGCGCGTAGGCTCTCGCGTCGAGGTACGACGTCGAGGCGGAGTGGAAGACGACCGTGAGCGCGTCCGGGTCGCGCTCGGCGAGGACGCCCGGTAGCAGCTCGACGTAGTCGCCCCGGCGGAGCTCCGGAGCACCGAGCCGGCGGGCGACCTCGAGGGCCCCGCGCAGCCGCTCGAGGCGGCGCTCCTGGTCGGCCCAGACGAAGGCG
>JBBILK010000218.1:0-5627 GCA_037444965.1 Actinomycetota bacterium
ACCACGAACGAGCGCACGACCTCGGGCTGGTAGACCTCGTAGGCGCGCCAGGGGTCGGCGGCGCAGAGGAGCAGGGCGGCGATCACGGCGGTTCCTCCGGTGGCACCGGCGTCCTCGCCGGCGATCGCCCATTCGCCCTGAGCCGGCCGCTCGCCTGCCGCGGCTCAGTCGACGTTGCGGTAGGGGTCCCAGTGCCGGCCGCTGACCATCGTCAGCCGCTCGTCGGCGTCGGCGAGGAGCGAGCGGACGACGTCGGTCAGGGCGCGTTGGTAGTACTGCTCGTTCGGCCCCTGCTCGCGGCGCAGCTCGTCTCTGCGGGCACGGTGCCCGCCCAGCTCGGCGTGGTCGCCGACGACGAGGAGTCTCATCGTCAGGCGATGGAGCGGGCGTTACTCGGTTTCGACATGCTGGTGACCACGGGAGGAGCCTCGGTAGGGGCGCACGACCTCGTGCGGCGAGTTCAGGCCGAGCTCCGGGTCGAAGAGGTGTTCTGGGGTCTCGCGATCAAGCCCGGGAAGCCCGCCGCCTTCGGCGTTCGCCGTGACCACCTCGTCTTCAACCTGCCGGGAAACCCGGTCTCGGCGCTCGTCTGCTTCGAGGTACTCGTCCGGCCGGCCGTGAACGCCCTCCTCGGGATCCCGGATCCTCTCCCGGTGTACGCACGAGGGCGACTCGCGACTGCGGTGGCGCGAAACGCAAGCCGGGACGAGTTCGTGCGGGCGCGGGTGGAGCGCGCGGGCGACGAGGTCAGGCTCCATCCGGTCACCGGCCAGGAGTCCCACATGATCGTCTCCGCGGCCCGGGCCGATGCGATCGTGCTCGTGCCGCGCGGCCCGGGCGAGCTTGCCGCGGGAGACGAGACTCGCTACCTCCCGCTGGCGTAGAGCGCCCGGCGCACCCGGTCCCGGACCGGTCCGGAGAGCGGCCCCTCGGGGTGGGGGGCATAGCGGCCGAAGAGCATCGCGCCGATCTGGCCGGCCGCGGCGGCCCAGGGCAGGAATGTGAGGAACAGGACGAGCGGGGCGTATCCGACCGTGAACAGGGTTGCCACGTACCAGGGGGCGTCGAGGCCCAAATCAAATCGTATTGCGAACGAGATGAGCAGGCCCACGGGGCCCGCGAAACCGGCGGCGTAGAGCGCAACACGGGAGACGAGAGCCCCGCCGCGGACGTGCGGTGCCCAGAGCCAGGCATGGAGCGACGGAAGGACGAAGACGAGCGAGAAGGCGTTCGTCACGGCAAGCGTGAGCGCGACCAGGCAGAGCGCCAGCATCGCGACGAGGTGTCCCGCGAGCTCGTCGCTGCGCTCGACGGGCGCTCGCGGGATGAGCCGGACGCGCGCGACGAACCAGCCGGCTGCGGAGAGCGCAGCAAGGCCGGCGATGGCTGCGAACGGCCAGTGCTGAGCGGGATCCGTGTCGGGCGCGATCGGCCGCGGCGCTCCGTTCGGGAAGAGACCGACGGCGGTGAAGAGCGCCGCCAGCCCTCCTGCCCAGCACCACACGAGGAGGCGGCTGCGGTAGCTTCGCAGCGCCGGCCCGAGCCGGATGCCCCTGCGGCGAAGGCGCGCGAAGAGGTCGATCGTCGTGAGGAGAACCGGGATCAGCGCCACGAGGAAGACGAACTGGATCGCAAACCCCCTGACGTACCTGCCGCCGAGGTAGACGAACGAATCCGTGCCCCGCGCGACCTCGGCCGCGGTGTCGACCGACGTGATCAGGGCCTGCGCGGCGCGCCCGAGCGCCTCCAGCGCGTCGGCGTCGAGCGCGGCCTCGTCCTCGGGTGAGGGAGGACGGCTGCCCGCGGACGTCAGCGTCACGGCGGAGCTGCGGCGGCCGAGGAAGGGAGCCTGCTCGTAGAGGCTGAAGGGAAACGCGAGGTCGAGGAGCTGCTCGGTGCTGCTCGGGAAGCCGGCCTCGACCTGCGCCTGCTCCAGGATGCTGGCCTCGGCGGTTGCGAGCAGGACTCCGGCGGGGGAGCGAGAGCGGTCGCCGGCGAACTCGAGGCGGGGCCGGCCCGAGCCGGCCAGGGCGTCCAGGTTGACGACGGCGAGGACGCGGCCAGTCAGCTCGGGCAGCTGTGCGACCGCCGCCGCGCCGTGCCCGCCGTACGCTCCGCCGTCGGTCGAGACGAAGACGATCGTGTGCGACACGGTCACCGCCGAGAGGTTGCGGGCGAGCTCGATCAGAGCCGCGGTGCCGGAGGCGTTGTCGTCGACGCCGGCCGAGACGTCGAGGTTGTCGCGGTGAGCGAGAACGAGGATCACCTCCGGTGAGCGCTCGGGTCCCACACGGAGCGGCCGCGCGATCACGTTCGTGAGCGGGACCTCGCCGAGGCCGGGGATGTCGGCGCTGACGTGCTGCAGCTCGACGTTCAGGTTGTACTGCGCGAGCTGCTCCGCCACCCAGCGAGCGGCGCCCGTGGCGTCCTGCGACCCCGGCGAGCGGTAGGGGTAGAGCCGGGCGAAATCGTTGGCGAGGGCGGTAGCCGTCTCGCCGTCGAAGGAGGGCGGGAGCGGCGGTTGGGGCAGTGGGGCCGGCCGGCCGACGGTGAACGCGGCAACGAGCAGGGGAAGCGCGACGAGCGTCCAGGCCGCCCGGTACATCCGGCCGCTCACGGGCCGTTCGACCGACCCGCGCCGGGGCCTGCGCCGCCGCTCGGCGGGCGTGCGTGGCGGGGAGGCGGCCATCGAAACGGGGGCTATAGTAGTTGGATGCCACCGCCGCTGCGCTCCTCCTGCCGGCGATAGGCCGATGGCAAGCGCCGCGACGATCCTCCTCGTCGACGACGAGGACTCGGTGCAGAAGCTGCTCACGTATCCCCTGGAACGGGAGGGTTTTCGCGTCATCCAGGCGCGGGACGGGGCCGAGGCGCTCGAGCGTTTCGAGGCCGACGAGGTCGACCTGATCGTGCTCGACCTGATGCTGCCGCGGGTCGACGGGCTCGAGGTCTGCAAGCGGATCCGCGCCACGAGCGCCGTGCCGATCATCATGCTGACCGCACGAGACGACGAGGTCGACAAGGTGCTCGGGCTCGAGATCGGGGCCGACGACTACATCACGAAGCCGTTCTCGATCAGGGAGTTCCGCAGCCGCGTCCGGGCGCTGCTGCGGCGCGCCCAGCTCTCGGCAATGGACGTGAAAGGCGAGACGATCGAGCACGAGGGGCTCCGAATCGACCTCTCGCGGCGGGCGGTCGACGTCCGGGACGAGCCCGTGCAGCTGACGTACTCGGAGTTCGAGCTGCTGCGGACGCTGGCCGCCCATCCGGGTCGCGTGTACACGCGGGCTGCGCTGCTCGAAGCGCTCTGGGGCTCGAGCGACTTCCGCGACCCGCGGACGATCGACGTGCACGTTCGCCACCTGCGCGAGAAGATCGAGCGCGAGCCGAGCGAGCCCGAGTACATCTTCACCGTTCGTGGGGTCGGCTATCGCTTCCGGGACCGCTAGGTTCAGAGCATGAGGCGGTTGCCGCTGAACCGGCTGAGCGTCAAGCTGAGCGCGATTCTCTTCGCGGTCGTCGCGGTCGCGCTGGGCATCGTCTACGTCGCGGTCGTACCGCGGCTCGAGTCCCGGCTCGTGAACGCGAAGATCGACGAGCTGCACAAGGCGGCGAAGGTCCTCCCCACGCAGGTCAACCTCAGCCCGCTCGCCATCCAGCAGAGCGTCCGGCTGGTCGCGGCGCAGATCAACGCCCGCGTCGTCGTCTTCCAGCGACTCGGCGACGACAGCCTCGCCGTATTCGCCGACTCGAGCCCCGTCCCGGGCGAGATCGCCTCCGACTCGGTGGCGCGGGCTGCGCTCGCCGACCAGGACGTCCGCGACGGCCGGAGCTCTCGCGACGACCAGGAGTTCGCCGAGGTCGCCTTCCCGGCGAGGCTCTCCGGCGGGCAGATCCCCGGTGTCGTGCTGCTCTCGACACGGCTCGACGACGCGTTGACGAGCGTCGAGCTCGTGAAGCGGAGCCTCCTGATCGCCGGTGCGGTCGCGTTCGCGATCTCGTGGTTCGCAGGCTCGATGGCGGCGCTCCGCGTCACCAGGCGGATTCGGCGGCTGGAGGACGCCGCCGAGCGGCTGGCGGACGGGAACTTCGACGTTCCCGTCCGCGACGACTCGGTCGACGAGATCGGCCAGCTCGCCCGGGCGTTCGACCGCACCCGCGTCAGGCTCTCGCAGCTCGATCGGGCACGGCGGGAGTTCATCGCGAACGCATCGCACGAGCTCCGCACGCCGCTGTTCGCCCTGGGCGGCTTTCTCGAGCTGCTCGCGGACGAGGAGCTCGACGAGACGACCCGGCGGGATTTCCTCGAGACGGCGCGCGGTCAGGTCGGGCGCTTGACCCGGCTCGCGACGGATCTCCTCGATCTGTCGAGGATGGACGCCGGCCAGCTCGAGCTCGTAACGGAGAGCGTCGACCTCCGTGCGGTCGCGGAAGCGCTGAGCGAGGAGTTCGGCCCGCTCGCGGAGGGAAGCAGCCACCGGCTGCGACTCGTGGCCTCGGGCGAGGCCCACGCGCTCGGCGACCCGGAGCGCGTGCAGCAGATCGGGCGCTCGCTGGTCGAGAACGCGCTCAGGCACACGCCCGGCGGCACGACGGTCGAGCTGCGGACAGGAGTCCGGAACGGCCTGGCCGAGCTCGAGGTGCACGACGACGGGCCCGGGATCGAGGCAGACGACCGTGAGCACGTGTTCGAGCGCTTCTACCGGGGAGGAAGCGGCGCTGCCTTCGGGAGCGGCATCGGGCTCGCGATCGCGCGCGAGCTCGCGCAGGCGATGGGCGGAGCGATCGAGCTCGAGTCGGCCCCCGGGGGCACGGGATTCAGGCTCATGCTCCCGCAGGCCGGCGCGCCGGCCGCGTTTCCACGTGAAAACGCGCTGGTGAAGCGATGAGACAGCGCCGGCGCGTCGGTCTCGGCACGCTCGTCGCAGCGTCGCTCGCGGCGGCGGTTCTCGGCGGTGGGCTCGTCCTGCTCGCCGGCAAGGCGAGCGGCTGGCTCGGCGGGGGCGAGACCGTCGTCCTCGAGCGGGCGTCCGCGATCCCGGAGGATGCCGAGGCGGCGGCGTTCTCGGACGCGAAACCGCTCCAGGGCAACACTTTCGATCCCGCCGCGATCTACCGTCGCCGGTCGGTCGGCGTCGTCACGATCTACTCGCTCTTCCCGGGTCATGCCGACGGCGCCCCGAACGCGCAGGCGCAGGGCTCCGGCTTCGTCGTCTCGCCGGACGGGTACGTGCTCACGAACTCCCATGTGATCACCACCGCGGGCGAGGAGACGGCGTCCGAAGCGGTCGCCGCCGCCGAGACCGTCTACGTCGAGTTCCCGGACGGCGAGCGAGTGTCCGCTCGCGTGGTGGGCTGGGACCTGTTCAGCGACGTCGGGCTGCTCCAGGTCGATCCCGAGGAGCACGCACTGCGGCCGGTTCCGCTCGGAGACTCGAGCACGGTCGCCGTCGGGGAGCCCGTGGCGGCCATCGGCAGCCCGTTCGGACAGGCCGGCTCGCTCGCGGTCGGGGTTGTCTCGGCAATCCACCGGGCCGTCGAGTCGCTGACGAGCGACTACAACGTGATCGACGCGATCCAGACCGACGCGCCGATCAACCGGGGGAACTCCGGCGGGCCGCTCTTCA